>JAHEKL010000051.1 GCA_024638345.1 Gammaproteobacteria bacterium
GGGACGTGTTGGTGCGTGGGGCCATCTCGCTTGCGGCGAAGATCAGGATCTCACCCCTGATCGTAGGGTTGACCGTCGTCGCCCTGGGGACTTCGGCGCCCGAGCTCGTCGTGAGCGTACGCGCTGCGCTGGTGGGCTATCCGGATCTGGCGATTGCCAACGTCGTCGGTAGCAACATCGCGAACGTGCTGCTCGTGGTCGGTCTTCCGGCCATCGTGTACCCGATGGCCTGCAATCAGCCCGGAGTGGCCGCCGACGGGCGGGTCATGATGGGCGCCACGCTCCTGTTTATCGCCCTCTGTGCGCTGGGCGCTCTGGGGCGGATCCAGGGGATCGTGCTGCTGATCGGTCTGGGTCTCTTTTTTGCCCACGTCATCCGCTCCTCCAGCCTGAAGCAGGTGTGGGCGTCCGAGGCGCCGGACGAGTCGCTGGCCATGGAGCGGATCCTCGGCCTGCCAACGACCACGATGATGATCGGGGTCTTCGTGGTGCTCGGTGCGATCGCTCTGCCCCTCGGCGCGGAGCTCCTGATTCGGGGAGGCATCGGGTTTGCCGAGGCCTTGGGCATCCCGAACTCGGTCATTGGGTTGACGATGGTGGCCCTGGGGACCTCACTTCCGGAGTTGGCGACCACATTGGTGGCGGCCTTCAAGAAGGAAGCGGAGCTGGCTGTGGGGAACGTGATCGGGAGCAATGTCCTGAATCTGCTGGCGATCATGGGCGTAACGGCGCTCATCAGCCCCACGCCGATAGAGATTCCCGACCGATTCTTGAGCCTGAACCTTCCGGTCATGTTCGCGGCGGCGCTGGTACTGACGATCGTGACGAGCCGGCGGGGTACGGTGGGAAGGGCGCTCGGGGCGACGCTCCTGATCGGGTACGTGACCTACAACGTAGTGCTATTCTGAGTGCGTGCTTCCTTGAGAAGGCGACGGAATGGATCTCAGAACCAAGCTGGTGTTCGGCCTCGTGGCGGTTTCGCTCGGGAGCATGCTCGCGCTCGGGGCCATGGCGTACAGGAGCGCCGAGGCACTCCTCGCGAATCGCTCCACGCTCCGGCTCGCGTCTCTCGCCGATGCGAAGAGCGAGCAGGTCGAAGCGGTGGTGGAGGGATGGTCGGAAGCCGTGGGCCTGATCGCCAGTCGGACCCAGCTCCGTCAGAGCCTCGTCGCCTGGAATCAGACGGAGGCGGACGCCGATCGGAGCCGTATCGAGCAGATCCTCTCGGACGTGCACTCGTCCTCGGGGTTCGTCGAGGCGGCAGCGGTGTTCGACGGAGCCGGTCGATTCGTCGCCGGGATCGGAATCGGAGAGGTCGCTCCTCCCGAGCTCGACGGGTGGGATGCGGACGTGCGCGACGGCGTGGTACTGGGAGGCTTCTCCGCGGAGGATCCAACTCGCGTGACCTTCGCCGCTGCGCTCACTGTCGAGGGGGAACGGATCGGGATCCTCCGCACGGTCCTTTCCACCTCGGAGCTGGCGGAGGTCGCCGCGAACTATACCGGTTTGGGCCAAACCGGCGAGACGCTCATTGCGATAAGGGACCGAGCGGGCCAGCCGAGGGAGGTGACCGCGCGACGGCATGGGGGTGAGGCGCCGAGTGGGACGGTCCTGGCCGGATCCGAACTCCTCGCACAGGCGCTGGAAGGCGTCGAAGGCCCGCTCACCGAAGGGCAGATCGACTACCGGGGGCAATCGATCTGGGCGGCGATGCGCCGGGTGGAGGGGGCCGGGTTGGGGGTCGTCGTGAAGCTCGACGAGGCCGAGGAGCTCGCAGACGTCGAGGCGTACCGGGCACGGATTCTGGGAGTCGGCTTCTCCATCTCGGCGTTCGCGATCCTGCTGGGCGTGCTCATGGGGCTTCGATTTGCTGAGCCCATTCACGCCCTCGCCGGGGTGGCGAACCGGATCCGGGAGGGGGATTTGAGCGCACGCGCGGACGAGGCGCGCGAGGATGAGCTGGGACTACTCGCGTCCACCTTCAACGACATGAGTGATGAGCTGGAACGGCGGCTGTCCCAGCTCCAGGAGTACAAGACGTTCTTCGATGCGTCGCGGGACATGCTCTGCATCGCGGGAACGGACGGGTACTTCAAGAGGGTGAATCCCGCGTTCGGTCGAACTTTGGGTTGGAGCGAGGAGAAGCTCCTGGAGACACCCTTCATGGAGTTCGTGCACCCGGACGATGTGGAGGCCACGGTCCAAGAGGTCGAGCGTCTAGCACAGGGCATCCCGACGATCTCGTTCGACAACAAGTTTCGATGCGCGGACGGAAGCTACAAACGCCTCCATTGGACGGCCCACCCGGACCCTGCGACCGGCGTGCTCTACTCCGTCGCCCGCATCCGCATGGATTGAGCCTTTCGTGCACCGGCGGCGCGGGACGGAAGGAGCCAAGACCGGCTCTGGGCTTCGCGGTGCATGCGTCGAACTGAACCCTTTTCGGTCGGGTTGGGTCCTATAGGATGGGCTGTGCTCAATCGGAACGCGGGAGTGAACCCAAAATGACTTTTCGGCTCGTTCTCCTGGGCCTGAACCTATTGGTGCTCGTAGGGATCGTGGTGCTGTATCGGCGGGTGAAGCAGACCCAGCCCTCGCGAAGCATGGAGCCGGCCAACTCGCAGCACGAGTCGGCCTCGGTCTCGGATTTGGACGCGAAGGAGAGCTGGGAAGGGCTCGATCTGACGAAGATGCATCGGGTCAACGCCGAAGAGGTCCAGCGCGTTCTCACCAAGCTCGCCGATACGAGCGTGCGGGCTCTGACGCCGTCGGAGCGTGCGTTCCTGGATCGGATGGTGGAAGCCGAGCGCCGAAGCGCCGGCTGACGAAACGCTCAAGTCGAGCTTGCAGTTCTTCTTCCGACGAATACGTCGATCGGAGCGGGCAGCTCGCTGTGCCTGATGAGGTGTCGTTCGGGCTCGAATCCCACCTCTCCGAGCAGCTCCATCCAGACCTGTCTCGAAAACAGGCCCTCCAGATGTCGGTCGCGCACCACGCGCGGCTCACCATCGCCCTCTCTCAGCAGATAGGCCATGTCGACGACATACTCCGTGTCGCTCGGGTCGGGATCCCAGGTCCACTCGAGGTAACGAAGGCTTCGGGTAGCCCCGTCGTGTCCACCGTGCCCCGTGGACGGCCGGAACGTCTCGGCGACGAAGTCCGGGGCGAAGAGTGCGCATCCGCCGCGTCGGGTATGGACGAGCGCGGTGTCCAAGACCGAGCGAAGCTCGTCCACGGTGGTCATGTAGCAAATTGCGTCGTGCACGAAGACGCCGTCGAACTCACGGCCTAACCGGACAGTGCGCATGTCCCCGATCACGTGCTGACACCTGGGGTTCAGGGCCCGGCTGACCGAGAGCATCCCCTCTGAGCGGTCCACGAGCGTCAGGTTCTCGATCCACCGCTTCAAGTGCGAGGCATTGTTGCCGCCGCCACTCCCCAACTCCAGAAGCGAGCTGAGGCCGGTTTCGCAGCACGCCGCGAGGGTTTGATAGTAGAAGTTCGCTTCTTCGGCATAGTCCTCCGGACGGGAAAGCAGAGGCCACCACGGGGCCAGCTCACCGTAAAGAGCCAGGGGACCGTCGGACCGGGTTGAATCGGCCACCGGATTACGGGATCGCGGATTCACGGAGGCGGTCAGCTCCGGTTCTCTTTTCTGATCACGAGCTTGAGTCCCGACCAAGTATCGTCTACGGCGCACACTTTCACGTCGACGAGCCCGAGCGGGAGCGCAACCTGTCGAACGACGTCCTCGCTCATGTCCGACGAGACTCCGGAGGCCTTCTTGGGCCACGAGACCCATATCATGCCCGCCTGAGCGATCTCGCGCTGGGCCTGTCCGATGCGGGTCTCTAGCTGGGCTTTGGAGGTCACGAAGAGATGCCAGACGTCGATCGGTGTCCGAATCCGCGTGGAGATCGTCACGCGGTCGGGAATGGGACGGAGCAGCTCCAAGTAGTCCTGCGGGGCGTTCCAGGTCTTCACTCGGGCGCCTGAACCAATGCCGAGCTTCTTCGCGAGTGGAGTCCCGGAATAGCCGGTGGATCTCGAGGCTGTGGGCATCGAGCGCTCCAGGTTGTTCGGAGTCCTTCCAATGGAATCCTTGCACGGGATGGCCGTCCATCTGCGTCTCAGCTGGGTAGAATGTCAACCCCGCCGCTGCCCGTCTCGATGCGGATCTCTCCATTACCGTCGCCGATCACACCTTCGAAACGGCCACGCCGAGACGACCGGATCTGCACCGGCACCTCGGCCTGGACCCCACCGCTACCCGTCCGAACGACGAGATCCGCACCGAGCTCCTCCGGAACGCGGAGTTCCACGGAGCCGGAGCCTGTCTCGATTCCCACCTCGTCGACGTCTCGCAGCAGGCCCAGACGTACCGATCCGGATCCCGTGTCCACCGAGATGTTGGGCGCCGCGACACTGGAGAAGCGCACGCTTCCGGAGCCCGTGTCGACGGAGAGCGTGCCCACGTCGATTCCCTCGCCGCGCACCGAGCCGGATCCGCTGTCGATCGTCAGACGGCGCCCTCGGATTCCGTTCGTCTGGATGGATGCCGAGCCAACGTCCACCTCGACCTCGCCCTCGGCGTCGACGACTTCGATCGATCCCGTGCCGGCATCGATCTCGAGCGATCCGACAGTGCCGGAGGTCCGCACGGGACCGCTCACTACATCTAGATGAAGCCGCCCTGAGACGCCGTTCGCGGTTGTCTCGCCTGCCGCGAGATAGAAGGCCACATCACTCCCCTCGGGGATCAGCACCCTGAGGTCGGCCCAGGCTTCGGTTCCCCCTCCCGAGTCCGAGATCCGCACGTTTTCGCCGAAGATTCCGCCACCGTGTCCGAAAGTCCCGTCTCGGTTGACGCGCACTCGTATGCTTCCCCGGCCTGAGACGGAGTATCGGATCCCGTCGTCCGGATAGAGAACCCGGAGAGACTCGCGACCGTCGATTGGGTCCGACTCCACGCGCAGCAGAGCCCGATCCGGTCCGCTCCGGCGGACCTCGACGATCACGTGCGGGCCGGGGTGGCTCACGAGCTCTGCGTTGCCCGCCAGGTTGTAGATCGCGACCCGATCGGAGGTGAGCGTGTAGATGCCCACTTCCTGCGCGCCTTCGCGAGCTTCCATGGAAGAGCAACCGACCAGGCCGACGAACAGGAGGGCTACGGATGTCGACATCAGTCGGGTGGGGGAGAGCAGCGCGGGCATCATGGCGAACCTCCTTGGAGACGTCCTCGTCATCCCGGCGTCGCCGCACCCCGGATCGGGCGCATGGCCCACGCGAATCCGGAGGCGGGGGGCGTTGGACCCCCCCCTACGTTCCTGGACTCACTGCGGTTTCAGCGGTCTCCAAAGGATGTGCTGCGCAGCGCTCCTGCCCGTCCGTTAATACCCGAGTCGAATCACGCCGCTCTCGATCCCATTCACTGAGCCGTGTCGAAGCCACTGTAAGGACGCGTCGAAGAGAAGGGCCCGTTTCGTCTCCCACATCGCATTGTGGGACGAGCACGCCAGATCGATCAGGATCTTGTGGGAGCTCCCCAGATCCTGGTACAGCTGCACGACCCGATCCGGAGATACCTGACCGTCGGTCGCGGGAGCGATCAGCAGCATTGGGGTTTCGGTTGCGCCGACCTCATCGGCGTTCCATCCCCAGCTCGTGACGGTGGGGGCCCTTCGCACCCCGGTGCCCCACGTGGCGCCGACGGGGTCGGACGCGAGCATGGCCGACCAGACGGCTTCCCGCACCTCAGGCTCGTATTGGTTGTCGCATCCCAGCTGACGGTTCCACAGAGCGTCGAAGTCTGCCCTGGACTGCTTCGTCATGGCCGGGCCGGGCTCGGGGACGGCCGGTGGAGGTACCGCAGACCGGTCACGGGAATAGGCCGGGGAGAGGAGTGTGACCGTCGCCACCTTCTCCGGATGGCGGGCGGTGTACCCCCCGGTTCTCGGCCCACCCATGGACCATCCGGCCAGGTGCACTCGATCGACCCCGCGCAGCTCGCGGATGTAGTCGACCACCGCGTCAAGATCGTGCCAGTCCGATTCGATCGTCGTGGCATCGAAGCCATGGCTGGGCGCGCACGGACCCGGGAGTAGAACCGGGATGAACTCCGCCTGCTGGGCCTCGGACAGATTGCACGGATCGTTCATTGCCGGAGGTCGGGTGGAGCGCCCATAGCCGGTCATGTCCATGGAAAACACGTCGTATCCGGCCCGAGCCAGATAGGCCATCCAACTCACGTTGGGCCCAGGGGGATCGAACGCGACCTCAGCAGGTGTCCCGGCTCCGTGGACGAACAGGACGACCCGGTCCTCGAGGTCCATCGAGCGCAGGGCGGTGCCGGCCAGGACGCGCTCCCGCACGTAGATCTGGGCCATCTGACCCGACATGGAGGGGGCGTGCGAGATCACCTGGACATAGTGATCGACGGACAGTGGCTCGTTCGAGGCTTCCAGATCCTGAGCCGTCAGCCGTGGGCTGACGGCCAGCCACAGCACGAGTCCGCTCAGGGACAGGAGCTTGAAATGCTCTCCCATCATGGGCCCCTCCGTTTTCGGGGACTGTGATCCAGCGTCATATGACCCGCTCCAGAAGCGGGGCCGGACGAGCGCTCAGCTTGTCGATCGGTGAAGCCCCCCGCAATGGGAGGAGCAGCGAGTCGGAGCCCTGGATCGGGTCGAGGGAGGAGTTGGACGGCCGTGCCAAGCGTCTTCAGCGTCTAACGGAACTCGGGGCCCATCCGTCTCACCAGATGGAGCCGGGTCCACTGCACCCTGAACCTCGGGGGAGCGTGCGCGCGGCGGATGAACGAAACGGAGGCGGATGATGAACGGGATGAACGAGCGATTCGGACCACGCGTGATGGGACGCGCTAGTGGGGGATTCATCGGGCTGATGTGCATCCTCGCAGCCTCCGCGTGCGACAGCGGCACGGCGCCCATCGGCGATTCGGCTCTGCCGCCCGGGACCGACGTGGGGGTCCCGTTCCCGATCGACCGAGGGGACGAGGGCGGGCAGACCCCAGGGACCTACAAGGGGCTGCCTCTTCGCCTTGTCGAAAACGGGGGACCCTCGGTAACGCCGGTCGATGGCGTGATCGGGGTGGTCTGCATCGGGATGAGCAACTCGAGCCAGGAGTGCCAGACCTATCAGAGCCGACTGGCGAGCGATTGGGCCGACGAGGTGAGCGGGGCGGTCAGAGTCGTCAACTGTGCCCGCGGGGGTCACGCGATCGAAAAGTGGATCGATCCGGCGTTCGACGCAGACCTCTGGGAGTCGTGCATCACTCGGTTGCCTCGCGAAGGCATACGGCCTGAACAGGTCCGGGTGCTCTACCACAAGGCAGCCAATCAGTTCACGACGGCTCCCGACGGCTCCGTGCTGCCGTCATATCCGGATCCCGGCAGTGATTTCCACGCGTTCCACGACCACCTCTCGGACTTCGCGGCACGCGTACCCGAGTGGTTTCCAAGCGCCGTGGCGGTCTACACGTCCTCGAGGATCTATGGCGGGTTCGCCGGGAATCCCGGACGGAGCGAGCCGCTGAGCTACGAGGAGGGCCTGGCGTTGAATACTTGGCTCGGAGAGCACGGTACCGAAGGAGGCGTGTGGCACGGTTGGGGGCCCTACCTTTGGGCACCCGCCTGCACGGAGGGATTCAACGGATCGGGCGTGTGCTACGAGCGCGCCGACTTCGTCGAGGATGGAGTCCATCCCTCTCAGGCGGGCCGTGAGAAGGTGGCCGCCCTGATCCACGCCCGACTGCTCGAGGAGGAGTGGTATGCACGGTGATGTCGCACGATACACTTGACTATAGAATAATTGTCACATTAAGTTGTGGCCATGGTTGAGCGGAATCCTGCACAGGCGACGACCCAGCTCCAGAGGGAGATTGAGCAGAGCCGCCCGTTTCCGACGATCTACCACGCGTCCGTCGTGGGTCTGTTGCGCACTGCGGATCTGGTTCGTGCGCGGTTCGAGGAGTTCTTCGAGCCCTACGGGATCACACCGCAGCAGTACAATGTGCTCAGGATTCTGCGAGGTGCGAGGCCAGATCCCGTGCCGACCATGACGATCGCGCGCCGAATGATCGAGCGAGCACCGGGGATCACCCGGCTCCTGGATCGGCTGGAGGTGAAGGGTCTGGTGCAACGGGAGCGGTGCGCGGATGACCGGAGGCGGGTCCTGTGCACCATCTCCGAAAAGGGTCTCCGTCTTCTAGCCGAGTTGGATGAGCCGTTCGATCGGCTCGAGGCGGGCGCGCTCGGAATGCTGAGCGAGCCTGGAGCCGGCAGGCTGGTGGGGCTCTTGGACCAGATTCGCGCGGCTCGCGAGTGAGAAGAACAGCGGGTTTTTTTTTCGGCCTTTTAGTTGACTAATAAACTGTCTACTCACCAAGTATCAAGGAGGCATACCGACATGAACACCCAGGCTGCGGGACCTATCGATGTCCATCGGATCGAGACGACGACCCGACCAGCGGGGCCGGGGCTGTTGGGCACGCTGATTTCCACGGAGCGCGACTACACAGCGCTCCTCCTGAGGTTGACGCTGGCTCTCGTGATCTTTCCTCACGGCGCGCAGAAGCTGCTCGGCTGGTTCGGCGGATTCGGATTCACAGGCACGATGGGGTTCTTCACGGAGACGATGGGGCTCTCCACATTGGTCGGACTCCTGGTGATCCTGATCGAGTTCTTCGGCCCGATCGCGCTCGCGGCCGGCGCCTTCAGCCGGATCGCCGCCGCGGGGATCGCCGCCGTCATGATCGGAGCCGTGGTGACGACGCACCTTCCTTACGGCTTCTTCATGGATTGGAACGGGACGCTGAACGGAGAAGGATTCGAGTATCACATCCTCGCCATCGGGATCTCCGCGGCGATCTTCATCAAGGGTAGCGGGGCCTTGTCCGTGGATCGCTGGGTGAGCCAGATCGCCGTCACTCCACGGGGCTGGCTAGCCGGTCTCGCGCCGGAGGGATTACGTTTCAAGCCGAACCCGAAAGGAGGCGCGACATCTCCCGAAGATACTCCGAGAAGGAGGTCCGGCTGATCTTGAAGCGGGCCTCCGAGCTGGAGAAGACCGATTCTCCGGTCCCGTCCCCGACGATGGGCCCGACCCTCGCGGAGGTGGAGCAGATCGCCGGCGAGGCTGGAATGGATCCTGCGCTCGTGCGTCGAGCCGCGCAGGAGCTCGACTCGGGTGGTCAGCGGCGACCCTTCGAGGCCCAGGTCACTGCGGTGCTCGGGGCACCCCTCGGCATCGAGCTCGTGCGGACCGTGGCGGGAAAGCCGACGTCGGAGGATCTGGTCGAACTCCTCTCGATGGTGCAGCGGGCAGCGGACGGACAGGGAAATCCCTCGATCCTCGGGAATTCCTTCCACTGGCGCTCCAGCGACTCGAACGGAACCCGGGTGATGGAGGCGAGCGTCGATCGCATCGGAGAGGAGACCCGTTTGCTGGTCCGGGAGCGATATCAGGCGTTGGCGGGTGGCCTGTTCGGCGGGCTGGTGGGCGGGATCGGGTGCGGAGTGGGGTTCGGCGTAGGGATGGGAGTCGGCCTCGGGGCCCTGGGATCGGTAGCCTTTGCGTCTATCTTCCCTCCTGTCGTGCTGGGCCTCTCGTTCGTGGCGGCCCGAACGATCTTCCAGACGAGCGTGATGGGTCGCAAAGAGGTGCTCGAAAGGTTGATGGAGGACATGGTCAGGACGGGGGATCAATGGTCAGTAGACTGAGCTTGCCCACGATGACTCTGCTCCTGATGGGAGTCCTCGGGTGTGGTTCGTCCGACGAAGGCTCGTCCGGCGAGGCGGGAGAAGCGACCGGTCCCATGCCGACGGCGTCGGGTGCGGGGACGATCCTGCGACTGGATTCCCGCCTGAACGCGCTGGTCACCCCCGGAGCGATCATCGAGCAGATCGGCGAGGGATTCGACTTCACGGAGGGACCCGTCTGGATCCGCGAGGAATCTCGCCTGTTGTTCTCCGATCTGGGGCTGAACACGATCTTCGAGTGGACCGAGGTCGGTGGGTCCACGCCGTTCATCCAACCGTACTACGACGGTCCGATGGAGGGGCTGCAGGCGAACCGCGCGGCGTCGAACGGACTCACCCGCGACGCAGAGGGCCGCATCGTGATCGGCGATCACGCACGTCGTCAGGTCACTCGGATCGAGGAGGACGGCAGTCTGGTGTCCCTCGTCGACCGTTACGAGGGGATGAGGCTCAACAGTCCGAACGACGTGGTCTACCGGTCGGACGGATGGCTCTATTTCACGGATCCCCCGTACGGCCTCGAAGGCCAGGACGACTCGCCGCTCAAGGAGCTGGATTTCAACGGGATCTTTCGTCTGAGTCCGGACGGCGAGCTCGAGTTGCTCAACCGCGATCAGAGCCGACCGAACGGTCTCGCGTTTTCGCCCGACGAAAGCACGCTGTACGTCGCGAACTCCGACGGGCAGCGGGCGGTCTGGATGGCCTACGACGTCACGCCCGCGGGCCTCGAGAACGCTCGTGTCTTCTTGGACGCGACGGGCTCACCCGAGCCGGGGGCCCCGGATGGATTGAAGGTCGATCGGGCGGGGAACGTCTTCGCGACCGGGCCCGGCGGAGTCTGGGTGATCGCCCCGGACGGGACGCATCTAGGAACGATCACGCCGGACGAGATTCCCGCGAACGTGGGTTGGGGTGAGGACGGCCGGACGCTTTACATGACGGCGCGGACGGGTCTGTATCGAATCCGTCTGATTACCGAGGGTCCGATCCCCTAGGGTCTCGTCAAGAGTTCTCGTACCAGACCACGTTCGCGGTGGCCCTGCCGACCGCAAGGATGTCGAGGTCGCCGTCCCCATCGATGTCGCTGACGTCGATCCCCGAGAGGGCCATGCCCCCGATATCGAGCGGGATACGCTCCCAGCTGCCGGAGTCCGGCCGGTAGCGGTAGATGATTACGCTGCCGCCGCCCCCTCGGCCGCCGGCGACGATCTCGTCGTAGCCGTCCCCGTTGAAGTCGCCGGTCATCAGCCCGTGACCCCCCTCGAACTCCGTGCCGATCACCTCGCGGTTCCAGATCCCTCCCTCGGAGTCACCCGGTGTGTAGACGACCGCGTCGGTCCCGTGCCATGGATCGATCGTCGCAATGAAGCGCTCGCCCCCCAGGGTGCCGAGACCGACCTCGCTCGAGCCACGGTTGGGGCGCCCGGCGTCGTGACCGGCCCCGATGTGCTGGGGCTCGCCGCCGCGCGCCGGACGGAACAGCATCACACCGTCGTTGTCGGCGGTGAGAATGTCGTCCGCGTCGTCCCCATCCCAATCGACGACGACGATTCCATGAGCCACCTCGAGGTGACGGTCGTCCAGGATCTGCATGGGCCAGGGCCCCGTCGGGTCGGCGGGAACCCAGTAGGCCTTGAGTTGCGAAGCACCCACGTACTCGGGCGCCACCGCTCCGATGCCGACGATCGGGAGATTCAAGAGCTCGCGAGCTCCGTCTCCGTCCACGTCCGCCCAGCGGAGCCGATGCGAGGCCGGGACGGCGTCGATCGGATGAAGGTTCCACTGCTCGTTCAGCGCCGGATCTTCAGGGTTCTCCAACCAGTAGATCGTCCCGCCGCCGGTGGAGTTCCCGAGATCGAACTCGCTGGCCAACGCCAGGTCCGTATCCCCATCTCCATCGATGTCGTGCGGGGCCATATGGATGAATCGTTCGGTGTCGGTCGTGATCGCGTGCCTCTCCCAATTCGGGTTCTTGAACCAGACCAGCTCCGACCCCACACCCGAGAACGCGACGGCGTCGCGCATCCCGTCTCCGTCGACATCGAACACGGTTCCGTAGGATCCCTCTTCGAGCTCCGCGATCTGATGTCTCGTGAACGTGGGAAAAGCTTCGTCCCAACTTCTCGTTTCTGCGGCCGTTTCCACCCGATCGCCACACCCGACGAGGGTGAGCATAGCTAGGGTCGGAAGGAACGCGGATCTCGTAAACGTGGACATCAGCTGGGGCTCCCTTTCGGAAGAAGCCATCACCTCGCGACCCGAAGTCATCCGTAACGAAGTCGCCTGCGGAAAGTTGGTCAAATCCAGGAGAAAAGCCCACCGCCACAAAGGGACGGTAGGAGCGCGGAAGGGGGGAAGCAAGACGCCGTGTCTGGTGCGGGAGCGTACCTTTCAGTGGGCGCGACTCGCCGACCCTGACACCCGCAACGAGCCTCCTAATGACCGCCTATCACGAAGCACTCCGATGCCGAACCCGCGGAAACGACCACATCGTCGACCTCACCGAGGAGGCGCAGGCTGCCGTGCGCTCCTCGGGCGTGATCGTGGGGCAGGCCGCCCTCCTCGTGCACGGCTCGACCGCCGCGCTGACGACGCTGGAGTACGAGCCCGGTCTGGTGAACCATGATGTCGCGGCGGCCCTGGAGCGACTCGTGCCTCGAGACGAGCGCTACGAACACGAAGAGACCTGGCACGATGACAATGGACACAGCCACGTGCGCGCTTCGCTGATCGGACCTTCGCTCGCACTGCCGATCGTGGACGGACGAATCCCACTCGGCACCTGGCAGCAGATCGTTCTGGTGGACTCCGACACCCGATCGCGCGAGCGGACCATACACGTGAGTGTCGTGGGGCGAACAGAGGCGTGAGCGGATACATCGAAACCTGTCCGGTGGGTGGGTCGTAGGGGAGAAGAGATGACGGCCTGCCCCTTCCACCCTCCGAGATCATTCGCGACACAGCCCGGTTCCTCGGGGCCATGACGCGGCGCCGGTCGGCTCGGTGCCCGCCGATGGTTGCGACAGCCGCGTTGATGGTGCTCGGCGGGGTCGCCCCCTGTCCGTCGCTCGCTCAGGATCTTCCGGACTCCGGCCTGACGGACACGTTCCTCGACGAGCGAGCCCGCTCGATCTTCACGGCCGCGCGCACGCGCTGGCTCGAGGTCGACAGCTCGATTCGTAGCTACGAGGCCATCATCCGTTCTCGATCGGCCGTATCGATCCGCACCCCGCTCAAGGATAGAACGCTTTTCAGGGCCGAGGCGGCGGCGCGCGCGCGGTGGACCTCCGACAGCACACTGGTCGTGCAGATGCTCGCGGCGAACGAGGTCACTCCTGAAGGACCAGCACCTGCCGGTGCCCTCGAGTTCGCCGAGTCGGTCTTCGATCCGAAGAGCGATCGACTCTACTTCG
>JAHEKL010000052.1 GCA_024638345.1 Gammaproteobacteria bacterium
ATCGAGGGGATGGCTGAGTACATCTCCCTCGGCCAGGAACACCCGCTGACCACGATGTGGATCCGGGATGCGCTCCTCCACGACGCCTTCCCGTCGCTCGACGCGCTTTCCAGCAACCCGCGACGGTACTTCCCTTACCGTTTCGGGCATGCGTTCTGGGCTTATGTGGCCGGCGAGTACGGCGATCCCGCCGTGACGAACATGATGCGAATAGCCGCCCGCTCGGGCTGGAGACCGGCGGTGGCCCGGGTGCTAGGTATGGATCCGGATACCCTCTCCGTGCAGTGGGGAACGGAAATGTCGGCGCGGTACTCGCCCCTCATGGAGGGACGGACGCCGCCCGAGGAAGCCGGGACCCTGCTCTTGTCTCCGGCGACCGGGGCAGGACAGCAGAACCTCGCGCCGTCCCTCAGCCCGGACGGCCGATACGTCGCCTATCTGTCCGAGCAGGATCTGTTCACAATCGAGCTGTATCTGGCCGATGCGCGCACGGGCGAGGTGATCCGCTCCATCACCAGCTCGACGCGCGACGCTCACTTCGATGCTCTCCGATTCCTGGACTCCTCGGGAGCGTGGACGCCGGACGGGTCCTCCGTAGCGGTGGTCGTGTATGCAGAGGGCCGAAATCAGATTCAGCTCTACGATGTCGAAGACGGCTCCCGAGGCCGCTCGTTCACCGTGCCCCCTTCGATCGGTGAGATTCGAAATCCGACCTTCTCTCCCGACGGGACGCAAATCGCCTTCTCCGGTCAGGCCGGTGGCCTCACGGACCTGTTTGTCATGGACGTTGACGGGGGTGAGCCCATCCGGCTCACCGACGACCGATACGCCCAGCTTCAGCCCACCTTCTCACCCGACGGAACACGGATCGCGTTCGTAACCGATCAGGGATCGGGGACCGACTTCGACCAGCTGGTCTATGGCAACATGGTCATCGGCATGCTCGACCTCGAGACCGGTGAAATCGAGACGATGGAGCCGGTCCGCTCCGCCGGTCACTGGAACCCGCAGTTCACGCCGGACGGAGAGGGTCTGTACTTCCTGGCGGATCGAGACGGGTTCCGCGACATCTATCGCCTGGGGCTCGAAGACGGACAGGTCTGGCAGGTGACCCAGGTCGTGACCGGCGTCAGTGGGATCACAGAGGCGACTCCTGCGCTGAGCGTAGCGCGAGAGACCGGGACGGTGGCTTTCTCGGTCTTCGACGATGCGGAGTATCATGTCTACGCCCTGACCGCCGTCGAGTCGGTGGGATCGCCCCTGGTGAGTGATGAACGGGTGGCCGAAGCGGGATCCAGGCTCGCACCGACCCCTGATGCGGGCACCAACCGTGTGGCTCCTCTTCTCGGAGACTCCGGCGTCGGGCTGGTTCCGCCCGGCACCTACTCTGCGGCGGACGCCGAGCCCTTCGACGGAGGGCTCCGACTCGTAGCCTTGGGGCAGCCCGCAGTCGGGGTGGGCGCGGACCGTTTCGGTACCTATCTGGGTGGCTCGGTCTCGGCTCTGTTCTCGGATATCCTCGGGGACAGAAACCTCTACACCATGCTCCAGGCTCAGGGTGAGCTGAAGGACATCGGCGGGCAGGTCTTCTACCAGAACATCGGCAGCCGGTGGAATTGGGGTGGCGGGGTGTCCCACATCCCCTACCGCTACATCCTCCAGCGGTTCGTGGAGCCGCCGGTCACCAACGCCTCGTACGCAATCGAGCAGCAGGACTTCCGTATCTTCATCAGCGAAGTCCAGGGTCAGCTGTCCTATCCGTTCTCGGCCATCCGGAGGGCGGAGTTCGGCCTCGGGTATACGCGATACGGTTTCGATTCCGAGATCGATACGTACTCGTTCAATCAGTTCGGTGATCCCATCGCGCTCAATCGATCGTCGGGCCAGACGCAGGACGCGCTGAACCTCGCCGAGGCGAGCGTGGCATTCGTGGAGGACAACAGCTTCTCGGGCTTCACCGGTCCGATTCGGGGGTGGCGGACACGTCTCGAGGTCGCGCAGACGACCGGAAGTGCGAGCTTCACGACTCTGTTGACGGATGTGCGTCGATACTACTCACCCCTCCAGGAGCTCACTTTTGCGGTTCGAGGGCTCCACTTCGGGCGGTACGGCACCGACTCGTCCGATGAGCTCATCCTCGGAGATCT
The DNA here is from genome assembly GCA_024638345.1 of Gammaproteobacteria bacterium. GTDB lineage: Bacteria > Gemmatimonadota > Gemmatimonadetes > Longimicrobiales > Gaopeijiaceae > JAAXGI01. The sequence continues at coordinate 2,148 of JAHEKL010000052.1, forward strand.
GTTCGTCGGGGATGAGTACTTGATGCGGGGCTACTCGCCGGGGTCGTTCGACATCAACGAGTGCACCGCTACGCAGACCGGGACGTGCGGCGAATATGATCGCCTTCTCGGTCAGCGGATCGGGGTGCTGAATTTCGAGCTGAGGATTCCCGTGCTCGGAACCGAGAGGTTCGGCCTGTTGAACTTCCCCTATTTGCCGACCGATCTCGTCGGATTCTTCGACGCGGGTGTGGCATGGAACCAGGGAGAGGGAGCCTCTCTCGTCTGGGACCGTCAGACACCGGAGCGGGTGCCGGTCTTCAGCAGTGGCGTGAGCGCGAGGATGAATCTGTTCGGCGCGCTCGTTCTGGAGGTCTACTACGCGGTTCCCTTCCAGCGACCGCAAAAGGGCGCCCACTGGGGCGTCAACTTCGTCCCCGGTTGGTGATCCGGGACGAAACCGGCTGGTGATCCGGGACGAGGGGTGAGGTAGGACCCCAGGAACCGTGCCCGGATGTTCCAGCGCTGGCGCCTCCGGGGTGGCGTGACTATCGTGGCGACCCGATGTCACCCCTCCCTGGAGGTCGCTCATGCTCAAGGAGTTCCAGCAGTTCGCCCTCCGGGGCAACGTCCTGGACATGGCCGTGGGAATCATCATCGGTGCGGCCTTCGGGACCATCGTGCAGTCCCTCGTCAACGACGTCTTGATGCCGCCCGTCGGGCTCCTGCTCGGTGGTGTCGATTTCTCGCAACTCTTCCTGGTTCTGGAGGACGGTGCGACGGGGGGTCCCTACGCGACGGTGGCGGCAGCGGCCGAAGCCGGGGCGGTGACGGTCAACTACGGACAGTTCATCAACGCGATCATCTCTTTCCTGATCGTGGCGTTCGCCCTCTTCATGGTCGTCCGGAGCTTCAATCGACTGAAGAAAGAAGAGGAGCCCGAGGTCGAGGCACCCGAGGAGCCGGAGCCGACGAAAGAGGAGCTGCTCCTGACCGAGATTCGCGACCTGCTCCGGTCACGATGAATCGTTTCGTTCGTCCCTAGTGAAGGACCGAGCCCGGAGACTCTCATGATTCGACACGTCACCACCTACCGAGCCCTGATGAGCGGGTTTCTCGTGCTGGGCACTCTCTCCTGTGAAGCCGCCCCGGAGTCCGGTGCGGCCACGACCATGCAGGCTCCTTCTGTATCGTCCGCTCCATTCTCTCTCACTTCGGATGCGTTCGTCGAGAATGGCGTGATTCCCGTGCGGTACTCGGGTGACGGCGCGAACGTCTCGCCACCCCTGGCCTGGAGCGGCGCACCAGCGAGCACCCAGAGCTTCGTACTGACGCTCGTGGATCCGGACGTCCCCTTCGGGGAGGAGGTGCCCGTCTACGGCCAGATGCCGCCCCCCGGGACGGTCCCCGGTGACCTCTTCATCCACTGGTTGGTCGCGGACATCCCTGCCGACACCGAGTCGTTGGCGGACGGGGCGAGCCCCGGAAGCATGCCTGCAGGTGTGCGGGAGCTACGGACGAGCTTCGCGCTCTTCGGCGGGCCCGCGAACCAGTATGGCGGCCCCGCGCCCCCGCCACAGCTTCGAGCGCACGCCTACGAGTTCACGCTCTACGCGCTCGATGTCCCAGCTTTAGCCGAGTTGACCGCCGAGAGCGATCATGCGGCGCTCACTGAAGCGATGGCGGGGCACGTGTTGGCGACCACGAGCCTCACCGGGTACTTCGGACACTGATTCTTGGCTGACACGGTCCCCGAGGCCGAGGAAGCTTCGGCCGGTTCGGTCCCTGCCGAACACTCGGCTCCCGTCGCCATCGTCACGGGTGCGTCCAGTGGCATCGGATGGGCTACCTCGCTCGCGCTCGCCGAGGCAGGCTATCGACTGGGGCTGACCGCGCGACGCTCCGATCGCCTGGACCGGCTGGCTTTGGAGATCTCTGGCGGGCGAGACGAAGCGATCGATGGCGCCTTGGTGCTTCCGGCGGACATCACCGACCGTTCCGCGCTTCGCGACGTCGCCGACGCCTGTCTCCACCGGTGGAGCCGAATCGACCTTCTGGTCAATAACGCCGGGGTGATGCCACTCTCCGCGCTGGCGAAGATCAGGGTCGACGATTGGGAGCGGACGATCGACGTCAACATCAAGGGCGTCCTGTACGCGATCGCGGCGGTGCTCCCGACGCTGCTTGCTCAGCGTCGGGGGCACATCGTCAACATTTCGTCTCTCGCGGGTCGACGACCGTTTCCCAACGGCGCGGTCTACAGCGCCACCAAATTCGCGGTGCGCGCGATTTCCGAGGGACTGCGGGCCGAGCTGTCTTCCGCTTCCGGAATCCGGGTCACGGACATCGAGCCCGGTGTCGTGGACACGGAGCTGATCGACAGTGTCGAGGACGATGAAGCCCGCGAGCGCTTCTACGCATTCTGGAGAGACCACAAGCCCCTGGATCCCGCCGACGTCGCGGATGCGGTCCTGTACGCGGTGCGTACGCCTTCCCACGTGAACGTGAACGAGATCCTCATTCGCCCCACCGACCAGAAGACCTAGCGGATCGCCCCTCATTACTATATATATCTAAACATCCGGATTCATAGATATATAAAGCTGCGCATATAGGAATGGCACTTCCAGCCTCTGCTCCAGACAGCCCGACACACTCCACGGTCGCGCCGGTGCTCGATCGCCTCCATTCCCTCGCGGATGAGACGCGGACCCGTGTCCTCCTCCTCCTGGAGGCGAATGAGCTTACGGTCGGGGAGATTTGCCAGGTCGTACAGATGCCGCAATCGACGGTGAGTCGGCACCTCGGTATCCTGGCCCAGGAGAGCTGGCTCGTAGTCCGCTCCGAGGGGACCAGCCGGCACTACCGTTTGTCCCCGCGGCTCGACCCGCGGGCGCGACGGCTCTGGCAGGCCGTGAGAGACGAGCTCGCCGAGGCGACGATCGCCGGCGAAGACCGGCTGCGTGCGAGAAGCGTGCTGGAGGCTCGGGCCGAACGCTCGCGAGCGTTCTTCTCGACCGAGGCGGGTCGCTGGGATCAGCTACGACAGAACCTCTTCGGCGATCAGGCCGATCTGAAGCTGCTGCCGGGTCTCCTGCACGGAACGGAGGTGATCGGTGACCTGGGCTGCGGGACGGGGCATCTCACGCGTTTGTTGGCGCCCTTCGCCCGTCGAGTGACCGCCATCGACCGCTCGCCGGCCATGCTGGAGATCGCCCGAAAGCGGCTGAGCGACTGTGACAACGTGGATGTGCGCGAGGCCGATTTGGGCTCATTGCCCATCGAGACCGGACGACTCGATCTGGCCATCGTCTCGCTGGTGCTCCATTACGTGGTGGATCTGGACCGAACGCTGAGCGAAGTCCACCGTGTTCTTCGGCCAGGCGGTCGAATCCTGATTCTGGACATGCAGGAGCACGATCGAGCGGGCTTCCGTGAGGAGATGGGGCACGTCTGGCTCGGATTCGAGCCCGACGAGCTCAAAGCTCTCCTGGAAGAGATCGGATTCGCGGCGGTCGCCGTAGCCCCGATCCCACCGGATCCCGGCGCGAACGGTCCACGGCTGTTCGTTCTTCGTGGCCTCCGGAGTGAGAAGCGAAGACGCACCCAGAAGCACGCGCGCGAGGGCATGAGGCTGCGCGAGCTCTGAGTCGATGAGAGCCGAATCGCGCAGCCACCGAGGATTCACACGATCCACGACCCACGAGGATTCAAGATGCTGACCGCAACCGAAAAGAATCGCCCGCTGGTCGCCGACACCGGTGCCGAGGGCCTGGAGTTCAAAGTCAAAGATCTGAGCCTGTCGAAGCTGGGGCGTGAAGAGATCCGACTGGCCGAGCACGAGATGCCGGGTCTGATGGCGTTGAGGGAGGAGTACGCGTCGACCCGTCCTCTGGAAGGGGCACGAATCACCGGCTCCCTGCACATGACCGTGCAGACGGCGGTCTTGATCGAGACGCTCGTACATCTCGGGGCCCGCGTGCGATGGGCGTCGTGTAACATCTTCTCCACCCAGGATCATGCCGCCGCCGCCGTGGCCGTCGGACCGAACGGCACCCCCGACCATCCATCCGGCGTGCCCGTCTTTGCATGGAAGGGCGAAACACTCGAGGAATACTGGTGGTGCACGGATCAGGCGCTGGCCTGGCCCGACGGCGTAGGCCCGAACCTACTCCTGGATGACGGTGGTGATGCGACCCTCCTCGTCCATCGCGGCGCCGAGTTCGAGAGCGCGGGGAAGATTCCGGACTTCGATCCCGAGACGGAGCCGGAGGAGTGGGGCGTGATCCTGGACCTGCTCCGTCGGATCCAGGTGGCCGATCGGACCCGGTGGACCCGTGCCGCGAAGGAGATCCGAGGCGTATCGGAGGAGACTACGACCGGTGTCCACCGGCTCTACGAGATGATGAACGCCGGCACACTCCTGTTCCCGGCGATCAACGTCAACGACTCCGTGACCAAGTCCAAGTTCGACAACCTCTACGGATGCCGGCATTCCCTCACGGACGGCATCCTGCGGGCCACCGACGTGATGCTCGCCGCGAAACTCTGCGTCGTGTGCGGATACGGAGACGTGGGCAAGGGATGCGCCCAGGCGCTGCGGGGTCAGGGGGCGCGGGTGGTCGTCACCGAGATCGATCCGATCTGCGCTCTTCAGGCCTCGATGGAGGGGTATCAGGTAGTGCGCTTGGAGGATGTTCTGGAGGAGGCGGACGTGTTCGTGACGGCGACCGGGAACCGAGATGTGATCACGGTCGATCACATGGCGCGGATGAAGGACAAAGCCATCGTCGGTAACATCGGTCATTTCGACAACGAGATCGACATGGCCGGCCTGAAACGCAAGGGGATCGAGCGAAACACCATCAAGCCTCAGCTGGACGAGTTCATCTTCCCGGACGGGCACAGCGTCCTGATCCTCGCCGAGGGGCGCCTCTTGAATCTGGGGTGTGCCACGGGTCACCCCAGCTTCGTGATGTCCGCCTCTTTCACGAACCAAGTGATGGCGCAGATCGAGCTACACAGGAACGCCGACGACTACGAGCTGGGGGTGTACACGCTTCCCAAGCACCTGGACGAGAAGGTGGCACGACTTCATCTCGACAAGCTCGGAGTGAGGCTCACCGAGCTGACCGAGCGACAGGCCCAGTACATCGGCGTGCCCGCCGAGGGGCCATTCAAGCCCGAGCACTATCGGTACTGAGATCGAGGCCTAGCGGGGTGGGCCCGTCCGATTCCAGGCCGTCCCGAGCCAATGGCCGGCCACGAAGACGGCGACATCCATGACTGCGTTCAACATGGTCTCGGGTCGATTAGTGTTGAAGAACTCCTTGCCCCAGGCCTGGCGCTCGATCACCTGTTCGGCGACCTCATACGCGATCGCAGCGCCGAGGGACGGCTCGAACGGGGTGTCCATGAGGCCGAGCGCAAGCCCGGTCGAAAAATGAACCGCCGTCCATGGGTCGAGGACTGCCCGGTTCTGGTCGGACTTCCGAGTCGCTACGATCTGCAAAGAGCGCTCCAGTCAGCGGGATTTCCAGATGGCGAAGCCTCAGCGCGCGAGTGAGGCGACCTACCCCGTCTTCGACGGATGTTCCTCGATGCCTCTCGGAGGGTCGCCCGAGCGCTCGACGCTCCTGAGGGGCATCAACATCATTCCGCGGATTGTCCGCCATTCCGGCTCCGCGAGCCCCAAACCCAGATGGATCGTTCCGGGATTCCTCCGCAGACGAAAGCTTCGGAAGATTCGGTCCCATACCGAGAGGATGCTGGAGTAGTTGGAGTCCGTCTCGGGCTGCCAGTCCGAGTGGTGCACCCAGTGCATCCATGGCGTGACGATGAGCAGCCTCAGCCATCGGTCGAGACTTTCCGGAACACGGATGTTGCTGTGATGAAAGAGAATGACCGGAAGCAGGATCGTCTCGTACAGCAACACGTGCCCGAGCGTCATTCCCAATAGCGGAAGCACCGCCAGCCGCGCGACCGATGACAGGAGGATCTCACCCGTATGGAATCTCAGTCCTGCACTCGCGTCCAGGTCGGCGTCTGCATGATGCACCGCATGGAAACGCCATAGGAAAGGGACGCGGTGGTTCAGCCGATGCCATACGTACTGCCAAGCGTCGAACAGGACGACGGCCGAGAGCGCCGCGATCCAAGGGGTCAGCTCGATCACGTTCAAGAGACCGAATCCAACGTCTTCGGCCCAAGTGGTGATTCCCAGGGTGGCTGTAGCGAAGAGAAGCGAGACGACCAGCGCGTTGAACACTCCGAGGCCGAGATTCGCCAGATCGTGACGTCCCCTCCGCTCTCGACCCTCGAACATCGGGATCACGCCCTCGAGGCTCCACAGAAGAGCCAGACAAAGCGTCGCGGCCAGGGGCTTGGTCAGATTCTCCAGCATCATCGCGGGGGGTGGCGGGAGTCCCGGGCTGAGCGATCGAGTTGTGGAGCGGGGCAGATCGTCAGGGCGCGCTCATCCGCCGGAGACCCATCGCTCACGGAGTGCGGAGCGATCCAACTCCCGCCCTTCCAGGTAGACGCTCGAGATGGTCCGGGTGTTCCGAATGTCGTCCAGAGGATCGGACTCCAGTACCACGAAGTCCGCGCGAAGACCCGATGCGATCCTGCCCTGCTCCGAGAGTCCCAGGTGCTCGGCCGCCCGGCTGGTCGCAGCCACGAGGGCCTCGGCCGGTGTCATCCCGAGGCGGACGAAGATCTCCAGCTCCCGGTGTCCCGTGTACCCGAAGAAGTGATCGGGAGCCGCCCCGGCGTCGGTGCCGAGCACGATATCCACGCCGGCGTCCAGGAGTCGTGCGAATCCCTCGGCGAGCTCGCGTTCGCGCCGCTGGGCCTGGGACGCGTCTTCCGCGCCGCGGTCGGCGAGCACCTCGTCGTAGGCCCGCTGCAGCCGCTCGGTAACCCCGGCTGGGGCGGTCTCCTGGAGGAAGGGATCGTCGCCCACTCGTTCCCTACGTAGCTCTCCAAGACCCAGGTTCGGCACGAGGAAGGCCCCCGACTCCGCGAGCTGCTCGGCGATCCGCGCATCGAGCGCGGGACCGATACGACCGTGCAGGAAGCCATCGACACCCGCGTCGAGCAGATCCGGGATCTCGTCGGCCGTCTGCTGGTGGACGACCACTTTGATTCCGTTCCGCTTGGCCTCGTCGACGATCGCTCGATAGATCGATGGAGCGAGCTTCGTCTGGGAGCCGCCGCGATCGTCCACCCAGATCTTGACGAACGGGATTCCCTTGTCAGCGACCGCTCGCACCGCTGCGCGACCTTCATCCCCACTCGCAGCTCCACGCAGCACGATCATGTCCGTTTCTTCTGCGACGGTCAGCGTGTGTCCGACGAAGCGGTCGTTGGGTCCCTGACCAGGTGGCCCCATTCCCGCGGCGAACACGAAGCGTGCTCCCCCGATTTCTCCCGACAGCTGCGCCCGCTCGATCTCCAGCGCGAGATCGTCCGGGTCGGTGCCGGCGGAGAAGACCGCGCCGAACCCGTAGTAGGCGTAGCGCTCGAGGTGTTCCACGAGGTTCGCTAGGGAATACTCGTCCGCGCCCCAGCCCGTGTACCCCTCATAACCCAGATGCGCGTGTGCGTCGATCAGGGCCGGAATCACGGTCCTTCCTGACAGATCGATTCGCACGGCTCCGGGTGGCGCAAGCACCTCGCTTCGGCTTCCGAACTGACGAAACCGACCGTCTTCGACCAAGAACGCCGCGTCGTCCAGGACCGTGCCGTCTCCCACGATTACTCGGCCGTTCTCGAACAGCAGCGCGCCATCGGGTCCGGCGTCCTCCGGGACCTCCTGGATCGCGGGGCCCGAGCCCGCGGGTCCACATGCGACCGCGAGCGCCAAGACCATGGCCGCCGTGGCGAGACCCGTCGAACCAAGGGAGCCTCGCGCCCCGACACGGACAGGCATCACATTCCTCCCCCCAGAAGCAGCAGGATGTAGGCGAACAGCAGCAATCTCACGAGATCGAACCCGCTGTTGATGAGAAACAGCTTGAGGGACGCCCTCTCCCATGCGACTCGCGAGAGCTGAACGGGTACGAAGAATCCGAGCCACGTCCAACCCGCACCGTTCAACGCATAGACAGTCAGACCGCTGTCCTGGATTCCCGGGACTCCGAAGTGGTCCGCCCACAGAGAGGGAAGGAAGACGTGTAGGCTGTGCCAGTAGACGAACACGAGGAAGATGTTTCCAAGGGCGAAAAGCGCCATGGACTTGCCCATCTGACCTCCGTCCATTCCCTCGGACGCATCCATCCCCATCTCGGTCGCCCAAGCCCTCCCGAAGACGGGTCCGAACCACAGGAACCCGACGAACATCGCCACGGCGACGGAGAGAGCCATTCCCAGAGCGTCTCCACCATCGAGGTAGTTGAACAGGTTGATATCTGGAGTCATATCGGCCCCTCCGGTTTGGGACGCGCGGAGACGATCGGGCTCGTCAACGTACGACCACCTGGCTGACCCCCGCCGCACGCCGACTCGTAGGAACCGCCCGATCCACCATACCCATGCGGCCTTCGAGGCGGAAGTACGAGTGTGTGACGCGGGGGCCCGCGCGGCTCGGAAAACCTCGACGCTCCGCGGCTTCGGCCACCTTGAAGAACTGGCTTGAGGGTTCGACCGACCCCATATTCACGGATCGAGCTAGAGCAATGAAACCGGCCGGAGTCGATGAGCGAAATGCTGAGTTTCGTAGTCACAAGAGAGAGGGCGCTGGCCGCCTCCATGGCCCTGATCCTGTCGTGGCTTCCGCTTCAAGCGTTGGCGCAGGCGGAGATCCCCAGGACCGCCTCGGGGAGACCCGACATGAACGGGATCTGGCAGGCTCTCGGGAACGCCCACTGGAACATCGAACCGCATCAGGCGAGCTCGGCGCTTCAGACACGACCCGGTCCGCTGGGGCCGGTACCCGCCGAGGAGGTTGTGGCGCTCGGGGCCCTCGGAGCCGTGCCCTCGCATTGGGGAATCGTCGAGGGTGGCGAGATCCCGTATTTGCCCGAGGCACGGGAGATGCGGAACGACAATCGCGAGAACTACCTGGACCGGGATCCGGCGATCAAGTGCTACATGCCCGGCGTGCCCAGGGCTACGTACATGCCCTTCCCCTTTCAGATCTTCCAAAGCGAAAGTGCGTTCTTCATCGCCTACGAATTCGCCGGAGCGGTACGAAACATCTACCTGGAGGATCCGGGTCCTCCCCAGGTCGACTCGTGGATGGGCCAGTCCGTGGGCCGCTGGGAGGGCGATACCTTCGTGGTCGATGCCAACGGTTTCATCGGTCAGGCGTGGCTAGACCGGGCGGGGAATCACGCGGGTTGGCAGCTTCGTGTGACGGAGCGCTACACGATGACGAGCCCGGATCATATCATGTACGAGGCCACCCTCGAGGATCCGGAGACATTCTCGCGCCCATGGACCATTCGGTTGCCGCTCTACCGTCACATCGATGCGAACGCACGATTGGGACAGTTCAAGTGCGTGGAGTTCGTGGAGGAGCTGATGTACGGAGATCTGAGGAAGACACCCGTCGGCTCAGAGAATGCCAGATGAGCGCCCGCTCGGTGACCTCGACCTCGCTTCTACGGTCCGGCGTCTCGGTCTGGGCCGTTGTCGGCATGCTGGTGTCCTTTCCTCTTTCCGCTCAAACGCCGCAGGGCGACGCGGCGAGCGGCGAAGTCCCGATGACGGCTTGGGGCCACCCGGATCTTCAGGGCAACTGGACGAATGCGACGCTGACGCCGTTCGAGCGGCGGTCGAACCACGGTCCGATCCTCACGCCCGAACAGGTCTTCGCAATCGAGCAGGGGCAGGCGGATGCGGTCGCCGAAAACTCGCAGGCAAGCGACCCCGATCGCCCACTGCCTCCAGGGGGGGACGATCCCGTCTGTATCGATGGAGCGACGACCTGTTACAACGAGGTCTATCGAGATCCCGGAGACCGTGTGGCAGTCGTAGATGGCGAGCCCAGGAGCTCCTTGTTGACGAGACCCGCGAACGGCCGTGTCCCCGAGCTCACGCCGGAAGGGCGCCGCCGGGCCGAAGAGTATCGTAACCTACGCGGGCAATTCGGGGACTTCGATCATCCCGAAGTCCGGCCGCTGGCCGAGCGGTGCCTCGTCTCGTTCGGGTCCAGCGCGGGTCCTCCGATGCTCCCCAATTATTGGTACAACAACAACTACACGATCGTGCAGAACGAAGATCACGTCATGATCATGGCGGAGATGGTTCACGACGTGCGGATTGTCCGGCTCAGCGAGCCGGAACCGCTGCCCGGAGAAATCCGGCCGTGGTTCGGGGACTCATGGGGCCGATGGGACGGGATCACACTCGTCGTGGAGACGACGAACATCAATCCCGAGCATCCGTTCCGCGGGATTCCCGCGTCGGAGCAGATGCGCGTGATCGAGCGGTTCACTCCGATCGACGAAGGGTCCTTCCTCTACGAGTTCACGATCGACGATCCGTTACACTACACGGAGGCATGGGGAGGAGAGATCCCCTTCCGACGCCTGAACGATCTCGTTTACGAGTACGCCTGTCACGAGGGCAACTACGCCCTCGACAATATTCTGAGCGGCGCCCGATACCAGGAAAGCCTGGAGGCGCAAGAACAGACTGAGCCGAGGTGATCATGATCCGATCGCGAAGAGTAATCTACGGAGTCCTGGGAACCGCTGTCGTGGCATTGCTGGCCTATGCCGTACCGGTGGTCGCGCATCATGCGTTCGGCGCCGAGTTCGACGCCAACGCGCCGATTCGGCTCGAGGGCAGGGTGGTCCGCGTCGAGTGGGTGAACCCTCACTCCTGGATCCACCTCGAGGTCGATCAGCCGGACGGAACGTCCGAAGTCTGGATGGTCGAGGGTGGGACGCCGAACGTCTTGCTCCGCAGGGGACTTCAGCGGGAGTGCCTGACGATCGGGACCGAGTTGATCGTGGACGGATACCAGGCGAAGGATCACTCGCTCACGAGGGCGAATGGACGCGACGTCACGTTCCCGGACGGTCAGAAGTTCT
>JAHEKL010000290.1 GCA_024638345.1 Gammaproteobacteria bacterium
GCGGCGCAGTTCAGGACCGCGGCAGCTAGCGCGGCCTTCCGATAAGAGACTGGGGCAAGATGTCGATTTTCGAGTATCTGGTAGCCTTGGTCTCGGTGGTGGTCGGGCTCGCGGTCGCTCATACGCTCAGTGGGCTCCTGCGAATCGTGCACAATCGCGACACGGTCCGATTGGACTGGTTGTCGTTGGTCTGGACCGGGACACTCCTCCTCTGGATCGTCTTCTTCTGGTGGTTCACGTTCGCCGGGGCTGAGGCTCCTCAATGGCGAATGCAGAACCTGCTCTTTGTGCTGGGCTACGCGGCCGCAATCTACTTCGTCCTCGGTCTGCTCTATCCTCATGAGATAGGTCGAGGATTCGACATGCGGACTCACTTCGAGACGAACCGCCGATGGTTCTTTGGAAGCCTGTTGGTCCTGGGGGGGTTCGACGTCGCGGACACGGCCCTTAAGATCGTCACCGACGTTGTCGTGCCCGAACCCCTCTACTACGTCGTCCTGGGCACCTTACTGGTCGGGGGCGTAGTCGGCTGTCGGGTTCAGAGCCGGCGGTTTCATGCTGCTTTCGCGATCACCTTCTGTGTCTTGGTCGTGATCCAAGTCGTCTTCAATACGAGGATGATCTTGCTCGACGGAAGCTACGTCCCCTAGTGATCTTCTCGGTCATGACCTGGATGATCGAGACCCTGAACGACACGGCACCAGGTGGCGGGAAGTTGCTCCAGATAGCCCCAGATATCAGGACGTTGCCTGACGTTCAGTATCCCTAACTATCCCCAAGACCCCGAACGAACGGCGAACGAAAGCCCTCCGAGGGCTTCCTCGGAGGGCTTCATTTCTTTGCCTCTAGTGACCTTAAGGAATGCCGGAGGAGGGACTCGAACCCCCGACACGCGGATTATGATTCCGCTGCTCTAACCAGCTGAGCTACTCCGGCGAGGGAAGAAAACGCTATTCGGGGTCCTGTCGGGTGTCAACCTCCCCGTCGTCCGCAAATCGGTACAGCACCTCACCGTCCCGGATCATCCCGAACCGCTCACGGGCCAAAGTCTCCAGCGTCTGCGGATCGCTCTCGAGCACGTCCGCGCGCTGGGCCATCGAATCGGTCTCGAACTGGAGCCGGGATAGAACCCCGATCCCACTCGCCGTTTCGCCACGAATCCGCCACGTGTCGATCAGGGAGTACTCCCCCCCGAAGATTCCGTAGTAAGCAGAGAGACCCAGCAATACTGGCAAGATCAAGCGTCGCATCGCCCCCACCCCTCCTCCCCGTAAGACGCCGTCAGGTGCGCCAGAGGGATCGACCCGGATATTGGGCTCGTTCCCCCAGCTTCTCTTCGATCCTAAGGAGCTGATTGTACTTGGCCACGCGGTCCGTGCGCGAAGCGCTGCCGGTCTTAATCTGTCCTGCTTCGGTCGCGACGGCCAGGTCCGCGATGAATACGTCCTCGGTCTCGCCGGACCGATGGGAGATCACGGATCGATATCCGGACTCCTTCGCAATCGCGATCGCATCGAGAGTCTCGGTCAGCGTACCGATCTGATTCACCTTCACCAGGATAGCGTTCGCGACCCCCTCGTCGATTCCACGGCTCAGTCGGGTCGGGCTCGTCACGAAGATGTCGTCACCCACGATCTGGACGCGGTCGCCGATCCTCTCGGTCAAGGACCGCCACCCGTCCCAATCGTTCTCGTCCAACGGATCCTCCAGCGAGCGGATCGGATATCGGTCGACCCAATCCTCCCAGAAATCGACCATGCCCTCCGCGTCGCGTCGCTCACCGGACGACCAGCGAAACGTGTACTCGCCTGCGTTGTGGAACTCCGACGCCGCAGCGTCGAGCGCGAGAACGACGTCCTCGCCCGGGCGGTACCCGGCTCGCTCTATTGCTTGGAGCACGACCTCCACCGCATCGTCGTTCCCCTTCAGGTCGGGGGCGAATCCGCCCTCGTCCCCCACCGCCGTGCTGCCACCCCGCTCGGTCAAGACCTCCTTCAGCCGGTGAAAGATCTCCACCCCCATTCGCAGCCCTTCGCCGAAGGTATCCGCGCCGAGTGGCATCACCATGAACTCCTGAAGGTCCACGTTGTTCGGCGCGTGGGAGCCCCCGTTCAAGATGTTCATCATGGGCACAGGCAGGAGCGTGGCGGCTCCGCCTCCGAGCGATTCGAAAAGTGGAAGGCCCCTGGCCTCGGCGTGGGCCCGCGCGGCGGCCAGAGATACAGCGAGGATCGCGTTCGCTCCGAGTCTGCCCTTGTTGGGGGTGCCGTCCAATTCGATCAGAGACCGGTCGAGCCCTTCTTGGTCCGAAGCGTCCCTCCCGACCAGCAGTTCACGGATCTCGCCGCGCACATGCCCGACCGCGGTGAGAACCCCCTTTCCCAGATAGTGGGACCGATCCCCGTCCCGAAGCTCCACCGCCTCGTGCTCGCCCGTGGATGCCCCGCTGGGGACGGCCGCCCGACCGACCGCGCCTCCCTCCAGCTCGACTTCTGCCTCCACGGTGGGATTCCCTCGGGAGTCCAGGATCTGCCTGCCTCGTACCGCAAGGATCTTCGTGTCGCTCACCGCTGCTTCTCCTTGGTGCTATCGATGGCGTCCGCCTCGGCGTCGCCGCCTTCCATGAGCTGCGCGACCATCGCGCGACTCGTCTGGCGAAGACGATCTCGGTCCCCGGACTCGCCTTCGCCCACCTCGATCGGCTCACCTACGCGGATTCGGATCTCGCCCGGCCGCACCCGAAACGAGCCCTTGGGCATGACGTCGCGACTCCCGGAGATGCCCACCGGAATGATGCGCACGCCCGACTTCAGGGCGAGCACGAACGCACCCTTCTTGAATGAGTACAGCCTCCCGTCCGGCGACCGCGTACCCTCGGGGAAGAGCGTGATGGTCAGGGACTCGCTCTTGGCGCGTGCTGCGGCCCGATCGAGCGATTCAATCGCCCTCTTCCGGTCGCTTCGATCAATGGAGATGTGTCCACAATTCCGCCATGCGCGACCGAACACGGGAATCCGCGAGAGCTCCTGCTTGGCCACGAAGCGCACACTACCGGGAAGGTAGGCCGCCAGAGCGAAGACATCGAACCACGACTGGTGATTCGCGACCACTACCGCTGGCTTGGACCAATCTACGCGATCCGCGTCGAGCATCTCGACCCGGACACCTGCGAGCCTGAGGACCAGTCGGCACCATCGGCGAGCCACTTGGTCGCACCAGCAGATCCGGTTCGGTCGCTTGAGCAAAGCGCTC
>JAHEKL010000291.1 GCA_024638345.1 Gammaproteobacteria bacterium
AGATACAGGAGCGCAAACAGGCTGAGGAGATCGCCCTGGAGCAGGAGCAACGCATCCGGTCACTGTACCGAGTCGCGGCGGGGACGGCAGCCACCGAGGATCAGTTGAGGGACACCCTACGGCTCGGCTGCGAGTCCCTGGGCATGGAGATCGGTATCGTCAGTCGCATAGACCAAGAGGCCTACGAGGTCGTTGCAGTGCAAATGGAGGGCGAGGGAATCAGCGTCGGTCAGACCTTCGATCTTGCCGACACTTTCTGCTCCGAGACACTCCGTGCTGACGGGCCGCTCGCATTCGCCGAGGCTTCCTCCTCCCCGACCCTGGCGTCCCATCCGTGCTATCAGAAGTTCGGTCTCGAGGCTTACATCGGTGCTCCTATCCAAGTCGGGGGAAGGCGCTACGGCACCCTGAACTTTTCGAGCGCCGCACCGCACCCGGAGATCTTTCGTCAGACCGACCTCGACTACGTTCAGCTGATGGGCCAGTGGGTGAGCGCAATCATCGAGCGTCAGAGCATGTTGTTGGAGCTCAGTGAGGCGAAACGGGCGGCCGAGAACGCCAACGCCGCCAAGAGCGAGTTCCTCGCCAACATGAGCCACGAGATTCGCACGCCTATGAACGGTGTGATCGGAATGACGGAATTGGCCCTGGAGACCGACCTCACGGAAGAACAGCGAAACTACTTGCAGATGGTGCGGGCCTCGGCGCACTCCCTTCTGGGCACGATCGACGAGATCCTGGACTTCTCCAAGATCGAGGCAGGAGAGTTCGAGCTCGAAAGGGTCGAGTTCTCTCTCTCCGAGATCATTGCCGGAGTGGTCAAGCCTCTGGGACTTACCGCCCACAACAAAGGGTTCCCTGTCCACTACGACGAGGGGCCGGGAATCCCCGAGCTCCTGTGCGGCGATCCGCTCCGACTCCGACAGGTGCTCACCAATCTGGTAGGCAATGCCGTGAAGTTCACCGCGGACGGGGAGGTCACCCTCACCGCACGCCTCGTGGACTCGCGCGGCGAGGGAGTGAAACTGGAATTCCAGGTGAAGGATACCGGCATCGGTATTCCCTCCGATGAGCTGGGCTGGATCTTCGATCCGTTCCGGCAGGCCGATGGCAGCATGAGTCGGCGCTTCGGGGGCACCGGTCTGGGTCTGACCATCTCTTCAAAAATGGTGAAGATGATGGGCGGTGAGATAGGCGTACGAAGTGAGATGGGCCGGGGAAGCACCTTCCACTTCACGGCTCACTTCGACAGGGTCCGAAAAGCAAAGCCGTTCCTCCCAGCGCCTCTTCAGGGGCTCCGAGCTTTGGTCGTGGACGGGTGCGACACGAGCCGATCGATCCTGGGAGGAGTGCTGGAGCGCATGGGTGCCAAGGTCTCTTCCACATCTACCGCTGCGCAGGCGCTCGCGCTCCTGGAAGAATCCATCGAGAAGGAAGAACCGATCGATATTGCGCTCCTGGACGCCCAGCTGTCCGAAGCGGACGACTTCGAGGTGGCCGAGCAGATTCGCATGGACGAGCGTTTCTCGGATCTACTCATCGTCATGCTCACGGCGGCAGGAAGACCCGGGGACGGCGAGCGTTGTGCGAAGCTGGGCGTTGCCTCCTACCTGCTGAGACCCGTCACGCCGACCGAACTTCGAAACGCGATCGTCGTCGCTCGAGCTTGCGATCGGCCGCCGGAGCGGGAGCAAGAAG
The DNA here is from genome assembly GCA_024638345.1 of Gammaproteobacteria bacterium. Lineage (GTDB taxonomy): Bacteria > Gemmatimonadota > Gemmatimonadetes > Longimicrobiales > Gaopeijiaceae > JAAXGI01. The sequence goes on from JAHEKL010000291.1 coordinate 1,699, forward strand.
TCGTCACGCAACACTCGCTTCGCGAGGCTACTGCGGCTCTTCAGGTGCTCCTGGCGGAAGACAACCACGTGAACCAGCAATTGGCGATTCATGTGCTGAATCGCCTGGGTCACGAGCATCGCTTGGCGGAGACCGGATTGGAGGTTCTCGAATGCCTGGATCGAGAAAGCTTCGATCTGATTCTCATGGACTTGCAGATGCCCGACATGGACGGTCTGGAAGCCACAAAGAGGATCCGTGAACAAGAAGCGTTGAAGGGCGGTCACATTCCCATCGTTGCGATGACAGCCCACACGCTGACCGGGGATCGGGAGCGCTGCCTCGAGGCTGGGATGGACGACTACCTTCCCAAGCCGATCAGTCTAGAGCGCTTCGAACAAGTTCTGAGCAGCCTACCTCTCTCGACGAGTCGGCCATGGACTGGAGATGGAGCGCGAACGAATGCGCCCACGGCGCGGACTGAGATCGTAAACCGCTCAGTTCTCCTGGCCAACGTGGACTCGGACCCCGCGCTCTTTCACAATCTCCTCGATGTGTTCGAGACCGACCGGCCCGGGCTCTTCTTCGCCATCGAAGAGGCGCTGAAGAACCTCGACGCGGATGCGCTTGCAACGGCGGCCCACTCCCTGAAGGGTGCGCTCAGTGTCTTCGGCGCGGAGACGGCTTTGACCCTCGCCGACCAGCTGGAGCGCTTTGGTCGCGAGGAAAGGCTTTCGGAGGCGGGGGAGGATTTCGCGAAGCTGCAGAACGCGGTACGTGATGCGGAGGCTCAACTCAGCACAGTGCTGGAGGAGCTGGAAGCGGAACAAGGCGGCCGAGACGCGTAGGGATCCGTCCGCTCGGCTTCATCCGTTCTGCCCGCACTCGAGCCCTTCCTCGGACGGTCCCTTGCCTTTCCGCCGTCCCGCAGTCACGATTTCCGTCCCGAACGACCCCGGGGTCTGCAGTTGAGTCTCATGCTCCGGTCTTCAATCCCCTGGAAATCGTGGATTCCTACAGATGTCCGCTTCCGTCTGGTCAATCGCACACCGGGCCCGTACGCGCATCGGCGGTGTCCTTGCAGTGCTCATGATGTTCGCCCTCGTGGGCTGCTCTGAAGATGCCAGCCTTCCGATGGACTTGCTTCGGCCCAGTCCTGCGAACGCCGCGAAGGGTCCTCCGCAAGGGGGCAGGGGTGGGAAGGGAGATCCGGTACAGGAGGGTTTCGACACTTGGGATCCCGCTCGATGGTTGGCTGGCGATCATCCTCTGGGGAAGGGGCGATTCCGGCCCGAGAACGCGAGGGTGGAGGACGGCCTCTTGAATCTGAGTCTGCCGGCCGGAACCTACGACGGAGGCGAGATTCAATCGCTGGAGCGCTACCGAACGGGGACCTACGAAGCGCGGATCAAGGCGGCAAAGGCTCCGGGATCCATCACTGCATTCTTCCTCTACGAGTACACCGACAGGAACATCGACGAGATCGACATCGAGATCTTCGGGGACGGAAGCCGCCGCGCGCTCTTCGTCACTTGGCTCCGGAGCCGACAGACGA
>JAHEKL010000292.1 GCA_024638345.1 Gammaproteobacteria bacterium
CGACGTGGGTCAGGCCGAGGACCTCGCCGTCACCATCTCGGGCGGAGCCGAGGGAGCCTCCGTGTCTTGGATCTGTCTGTCCGGCGAGCCCCAGACGATCACCGCGTCCAAGACCGGTGCCGGGTGCAGGGTTAGGGGCGAGGAGCCCGGCGTCGCGACCGCCTCCGTAGCGGTCACGAAGGGGAACGTCGCGGCCGTCGCCACGGCGACGGTGACGGTGACGACCCCACCCCCGCCACCGCCCCCCGCACCTCTCGAAGCTTCACTGGAGCCGGCCGACGCTACCGTCGAGCAGGGCCACACCACGGAACTCGTGCTGCAGACGACGGGCGGCGATCCGGTCAAGCCTCTCTCCTGGACCTGTGCGTCGAGCGACGCGTCGGTGGCGTCCGCAACCCCGACGACTCTCGGGTGCGAGGTGCGGGGAGAGGGGGCCGGCAATGCTACGATCACCGCGCGAGCGACGAGGGGATCGGAGACCGCAGACGCGACGGCTACCGTGACCGTCCCGCAACTCTTCCCGCCGCTACAGGTGTTCTTCGAGCCTGGATCGGCCGCCATGAGTCAGGCCGAGAGCGTCACGCTCTCCCTGCTGATACTCGGTGGCGATCCGGAGGCGGCGACCAGCTGGACCTGCACGGTCTCCGATCCACAGGTCGCAGCCGTTCGACTCACCGCCGAAGGCTGCGAGGTGACCGGGTTCGAGGCTGGAGCCACCGTGCTGAGCACGGTCGTGACGAGAGGCACCCGTGTGAAACAGGCCGATGCGAACGTGACCGTGGGTTCCGTCCCGGGTCGGTCGCAGGGCGGCCCGGCGCCCCTGGGCCGAAGCGTGCGCCTGATCATCGAGGACGAGAACGGAGCCTGGACGACGCTCCGACTCACCCTGCTCGAGACCGTCTCCGGGGCCGCAGCGTCTCAGATGGCGGCCGGATGGAGCGCTCAGAACGGGCCACCCCCCTCCGGGTTCGAGTACATCCTGGCCCGGTTCCGGGTCGAGGTCCTGAGTCAAGAAGATCCCAGCGACGCCCACGAAGAATCTGAGGCCAACTTCGAGTCGGTCTCGGGGACGAGCGTCGTGCAGGCGCCGGCATCGGTCTGCTGCAACGCCCCGAGCATCGAGCAACAGGGGTTCGGCGGCGCAGTCTGGGAGGGCTGGGTCGACTTCCTTGCGGAGATCAGCGATCCCCTTCCCGTGGCCGCCTATCTTCGCGGCTCTCCCGCAGAGGCCTGGTTCGAGCTTCGACCTGCTCCCTGAGAACGTCCCCGCTCCAGCCCTCGCAGGGGTCTTGGCACGCGGGGGCCCGGATACCAGATCTTTCCGACGTCGTTGCAGCGCGGATTTCCTGCGAGCATCTTGAGCTCGTACATCGGACACTTCACCTCGAGCGATACGATGAGCGGCATCATGCAGTGCGCGCGGGTATTCCCCGCAGGGCTTGTCATGGCGATCGTCGTGGCCGCGGGGATACCGGCACAGGCGCAGGGGCAGGATAGAGCTTGGCCCGAGCGCGGGGATCTGGTCCGTATCAAGGTAGACGAGACCTCCGGAGAGTTCGTGGTTTCCGATCTGCAGCCCGAGGGGCTGCTCCTCCGGGCCGATTCAGCCTCGACCGAGTTCGAGGTCCCGTCCGCGTCGCTCTTGCAGCTGGACGTATATAGAGGTAGGAACTCCCGTCTTCGTGGCGTTCTGTTGGGCGGGCTGGCCGGTGGAGTACTGGGAGGAGTCATGGCACTCCCATGCATTGTCCAGGTCCACTTCGACTGTAGTGGCAGCCCCGCGACACACCGGACGCTTATCGGGGTGGGCGTCGGGACCCTCGTCGGCCTCGTGGGCTGGGGCGGCCGTGAGATCTGGCAATCGATCCGACTCCCCGGCCGACGGAACCCCACGGATCGGGACTACCGACCGCGGGATCCCAGCGGCGCAAACTCGACGGTCGACGCGATCACCAGGGAGCAGATTGCTTCGCTTCCGAACCTGGACGCAGAAGCGATCGTGCGACTGCTACAACCCAGCTGGTTGCGGGCACGAACCCAGGCGACGATCGGCACGGCCCAGAGGGCGATCGAGACGGGTGCCGATCCTGCGATCTACCCCGTCGTGTTCCTGGACGAGTTCCAGTGGGGACCTCTGGAAACGCTGGCTCAATTCCGATCGCAGGAGATCGAGCGGATCGAATTTCTCCACGCGCTCGACGCCACGACGCTCTACGGCACGGGCTACCTGGGAGGCATCATCAGGGTCGTGTCTCGACGGTAGTGGGGCTGACCGTGTAGGCCGTCGCTCGAGCACGTGCGCAGGGTCGTCTCGGATTTCCTTCTTTTCTCGAATGTCGTCCCGGGAACCGTGGATCGCAGTGTATGGGTTCCCTGAGACGGTGCCTCGCGTCGCTTAGCTGCTCCTGTCTCTCGGCGGCGGAGGCCGATGCCCAATGCGAATCGGGAGGACGACGCTGAATCGGAAACCGCGGCTGGATAGGAGCCTCGGCTCGAATCCAGGCAGAGCGAGCCACGCCCGATCCCCACGCTACGGTTCGACTTCGAGTCTCGTGGTGTCGGCTTCCTTTGTACTCCTCCTCATGACTGGCTGTGAGCGGCGATCGAGCCCGCTCGATTCAGGCGGCTCGGACCCGGATGCCCTGGTCTGCGACCTGGACCTCAGCTTCCTCGTAGCGGGCGCCGTCAGGGACGGAATCCCGTCGATCGAGGATCCGGACTTCGTAGCCGCTGCGGACCGCGTCCCGTCCTATCTCGACGAGAGCTCCAGGGTAATCGGACTCCACATCGACGAGGTTCCGTACGCGATTCCCCACAACGTGCTTTGGTTTCACGAGATCGTGAACTTCGAGGCGGGGGGTCGGACCCTTGCGGTCACCTACTGTCCTTTGACCGGCTCCTCGCTGGCCTTCGACCGCAACCGCGTCGGGAACGCGACACTTGGAGTGTCGGGCCTACTCTACCAGAACAACCTCGTGTTCTACGACCGGAACGATCCTGCTTCACTCTGGCCGCAGATGCTCGCGGAGGCCCGCTGCGGTCCGCGTTCGAGGACGACGCTGCCACAATGGCCGGTCGTGGAGATGACGTGGAGCGCATGGCTTGAACTCTATCCGGAAACGCTCGTGCTGTCCGAGGATCAGGGTCACTCCCTGAGCTACACCCAGTCGGATTACCCGTACGGCTCCTACGAGGACTATGCCGCGAGCTTTTTCTGGATTCCCGC
>JAHEKL010000293.1 GCA_024638345.1 Gammaproteobacteria bacterium
CGGAAGGGCTCGAGACGCACGAGCTGTACGTCAACGGCCTTTCGACCTCTCTTCCTCCCGACGTCCAGCGCGAATTTCTGGCAGCCGTTCCGGGGTTGGAAAAGGCCCGAATGACGCAGGCGGGATACGCGATCGAGTACGACTTCTTCCCTCCCCTTCAACTGCATCGCACGCTCGAATTGAAGAGTATCCCGGGTTTGTATCTGGCCGGGCAGGTCAACGGGACCACTGGATACGAGGAAGCAGCGGGACAGGGTGTCGTGGCGGGGGTGAACGCCGCACATGCCGCTCTCGACCGTGAACCGTGGACGCCGGCACGCGATGAAGCCTACATAGGAGTTCTCGTAGATGACCTGGTAACGCGCGGTGTGGACGAGCCCTATCGACTGTTTACATCTCGCGCGGAGTTCCGTCTGCTCCTCCGGCAGGACAACGCGCTCGACAGACTCGGTCCGGTCGCAGCCAGGCTTGGCCTTCTGACTGACGAGCAGGTAAAGCGGCTGGATTCGCACCTGGAGGATCTCACGCGTGCCAGAGCGTGGGTGCACGAGGAACGGGTGGACCCCGAGGCGGCCAATGACTGGTTGATAGAACGCGGCACGAGCCCGCTGACCGAGAGACAGCCGCTGGACCGACTGGCCAGGCGCCCGCAGGTGACGTTGCTGGAGCTGGTCGGGGACGGGGGCCCGGTGCGGGACCCGGGCCTTGGGCGGGATGCGCTGACGGTAGTGGAGATGGAGATCAAGTACGAGGGGTACATTCGCCGCGAAGAGGAGCGAGCGAAACTGCTCGCGGAGCGGGAGAATCATCCGCTGCCGGACGACGTGCCGTATATGACCCTGCGAAGCCTGTCTTACGAAGCCCGCCAGAAGCTGGAGTCCGTGCGGCCCAGAACCATCGGTCAGGCCGGGCGAATTCCCGGCGTCTCACCCTCCGACCTGCAGAACCTTCTCGTGGAGGTGCGCAAACGATCCGCGCCTGTCACCGGGCAGTGACCTGCGGGGTTTCACGTGCAACATCGAACCATTTCGCGTCGCCGATGTTGCACGTGCAACACTCCCTTCTTGGAGTTCGCCCGACCCCGCGGTATATTCTCCGCCCCTGTGAATCGGGGTCGTCAGCCCGGCAGGTGCCACGGCTCGCCAGGCACCGGCGCCCGGCGCGACACACACTCAGAAACGATTGCCAAATAACGATTTAGGGTTAGGTGCACCATGTCCCGTGTCATCGCCATAGCCAACCAGAAGGGTGGCGTCGGGAAGACCACGACGGCCATCAACCTGGGAGCCTCCCTGGCGATCGCGGAGCGGAAGACCCTGATCATCGACTGCGATCCACAGGGAAACGCATCCAGCGGACTCGGCATCGCTCGCGAAACGGGATCCCCGGACGTTTACGATTGCCTGGTCAACGGCAGGCCGGTCGAAGAAGCGATCCAACCAGCGGTGCACTTCCCCATGCTGGACGTCGTTCCAGCGAGCCGCGACCTGGCTGGGGCCGAGGTGGAGCTGATCGAGCGCCCCCGCCGCGAGAGAATCCTCCGAGAGGCCGTGGAACCAATCCGGGGTCGATACGAGTATGTCCTGATCGATTCCCCTCCCTCTCTTGGTCTTCTGACGCTGAACGCCCTCGTGGCGGCCGACACCGTGTTGATCCCCATTCAATGCGAATTTTACGCGTTGGAGGGGCTCAGTCAGCTACTCAACACCGTGCGCATCGTGCAGCGCAGCATCAACCCGGAGTTGGGCATCGAGGGCGTCTTGCTGACGATGTTCGACTCAAGGCTGAACCTCTCGAAACAGGTCAAGGGAGAAGCCGAAGAGTACTTCGGTGCGAAGGTCTTCAAGACCTGGATTCCCCGTAACGTCAGGCTCGCAGAAGCTCCCAGTTTCGGCCAGCCGATCGCGCTGTACGACGTGCTGTCCACGGGAGCGCGCGGATACCTGAGTCTCGCCTCCGAGATCGTCCGACGCGATGAAGAAAGGAAGGGGGCCGCCGTTGGCCAAGCCTGAATCAAGACGCCTCGGCAAAGGCCTGGGGGCGTTGCTCGGGGAGTACCTGGAAGAGCCGATTCCTGGCGACACCCCGGTCCGCGATCTGGAAATCGGGCGCATTCGTCCAAACCCGTTTCAACCACGTCGCCAGTTCGAAGGAACCGCTCTCGATGAACTGGAAGCCTCGATCCGCGAGAACGGGCTGCTGCAGCCACTGGTCGTGCGACCGTCGGGCCCCGACTTCGAGCTGGTGGCGGGTGAGAGACGCTGGCGCGTACTGGTGCGAATGGGCTGGGAAAGGGCTCCGACCATCGTGCGCCCTCTCAGCGACGAACAGATGCTCGTCGTGGCCCTCGTGGAGAACCTGCAAAGAGAGGATCTCGCACCGCTCGAGGAGGCCATCGGATACCAGCAGCTCATCGATGGATTCGGGCTTACGCAGAAGGCGGTGGCGCGTCGCGTGGGTCGAGACCGCTCGACCGTGGCGAACTCGCTCAGGCTTCTCACGCTGCCCACTGCGGTCAGGGGCATGCTGACCGATGGCACGCTGACCGCGGGTCATGCCCGGGCGATTCTCTCCGTGGACGGAGAGCGTGAGCAGATAGCGCTGGCACGCGAGGTGGTCGCCAGGAGCCTGTCGGTGCGGGAGGCGGAGGCGATAGCGCGACGTGGCAGGAAGCGAGACCGGCCGGGCGGTAAGCGAGGACCTGCCACCGAGGACCCGGTGGCGCGCAAGGCCGCGGTGTTGTTATCCCGAGCCTATGGAACGGACGTAAAAATCCGCCTGAAGTCGAAGACGAGCGGGGAGATCAGAATTCCATTTCGTGACCCGCAGGACTTCGAACGGGTGACGCGAGACCTCCTTGCCGATTCGGACGCCACTGACCTGTTCGGGCCAGGATGACAGCGGAAGGCAAGGGTCGTTGGACCCTGATCGTCATGCGCGAAGGAGTAGTGAATTCGCGCACGCTGGCCCTGTCCAGGTGGCGGGTCATCGCTCTGGCGGGGGTAGCAACGATCGTGCTCGCCGGCATCTCTTTCGCGGCCGGCAAGATGGCCGGGGACATGACATCGCGAGCACGTGTGCATGGCCTCGAAGCGCAGGTCTCGGATTTGCGCCAGGAAAACGCGGCGATGGCAGTCGTCGCCGAGCGGGTGGAGCGACTGGAGATCGAGTACCGGCAGCTGAAGAGCGTCATGGGTGGCGAGCTGGGAGCGTCCAGCCG
>JAHEKL010000294.1 GCA_024638345.1 Gammaproteobacteria bacterium
CCCTGGCAACTGGCGGCCGACTATTCGCTGGCGGCCCTGCCGGTGGTCGATCATTGGAGGGATGTCGGCATCTGGGTGGGGCTGAGCGGAGTGCGTGCGGCGGTGCGAGCCGCGGAGCACCGCGACCAAGAAACGGCGCTCACACCGGCGATCTTCCAGGCCCTGAGCGCTGAGACACCACAGGACGTCTTCCAGTGGAGTAAGACGGCCTCGAAAGCCGATGTCGCGGCCCTCGCGCCGCGTGTGGTCGAGGAGGCGGACCGGGGCGACGAGGCCGCGCGCCGGATCTTGGCGCTGGCGGTGGACGGTCTCGTGCGTCACGCCCGGGCCCTGACTCTAACGCTGGACCTCGCAGGTCAGCCGGAGGTCGCCCTCGTGGGTGGGTTGATCGAATCGGGTGGCCCCCTGCGGATCCCTCTCACGCAGTCGCTCGAGGAAGCAGGCTTCCAGCCGCTCCTCGACCCGATATCTCCCGTACGCGGGGCCGTCCGAATCGCTCTGGGAGCAGACCGGGGCTAGCGAAGGCTCCCCGTCGGTCGAATGTCCCTGTGCGACTCCGCCTAGAAGGGAAGGGGCCCTGGCACCGTATTTCGCCCCAGTCGGACGGGCAAGCTCACCGCAGCACCTCTTCCAGCGCAGTCGCGGCATCCGTCTTCTCGTCCCGGTACTTCACGATGACCGGGGCGTAAAGCTGCAGCCCGTGCTCTGCCGCGAACTTCCCCTGGGCAGGACGAGTTCCGGGCACGACGACCGCGCCCTCCGGAACACTTAGAGGGTCGCCGGGACGGCTGCGATAGACGTCCCCAAGGACGAGATCGAAGAGGGGAGTGGCCGCTGTCAGCTGCACACCGGGAGCGATCACTGCCCTTCTTCCCACCAGCACTCCCTCGAATACGCCCACGTTCGCCCCGACCATCACGTCGTCCTCGATGATGACCGGCCGGAGGCCGATGGGCTCGAGAACGCCCCCGATCTGCACGCCAGCGCTCAGATGCACCCTCGCCCCGATCTGTGCGCAGGAGCCCACGAGGGCATGGGAGTCGACCATGGTTCCCTCCCCGATCCAAGCACCCACGTTCACGTAGGCCGGTGGCATGATCACGACACGTGGGCTCAGGTAGGAGCCCCCTCGCACGGAGCTTCCCCCCGGAACGATCCGGACGTTTTCGGCGACTCCTCGGGTCTGCCGCAGGGGGAGAGTGTCCCGGTCGAAGAACCGGAAGAGCGGATCCTCGCCTCCCGCGTCGTGCACCATCCGCGTCTCTCCGGCCCGGAAAGCAAGGAGAATCCCCTCCTTCACCCACTCGACGGGCCGCCAACCGCCGGACTCCTTCGTGGCAGCTCGCACCTCCCCACGCTCGAGCGCGGCGAGGAGCTGTGCGACGACCGCTCGTGCGGCGTCCCGGTCCCTGAGGGGTGACTGCGCCGCCAGTCCTCGGATGGCCGCACTCAGCTCGTCCATCGGTAGCGGCGTTGTCATGGGAGATCTCCGCCCAGCAGGTCGTCCATCAGATCCGACATCCCGAAGAGGCCGCTTCGTCCCTCCAGCCATTCTGCGGCCATGACCGCGCCCCGGGCGAAGCCCACACGGCTCCGTGCCTCGTGACGAAGCTCGATCCGATCGTCCGGGCCTTCGATCCCGATCGAGTGGACCCCGGGAATGGCGCCCGCGCGGGCGACCGCAACCTGAAGGATGCCCGGGTCGATGGGCGCCCCATCCTCGAGATTCGCGCTCCATCCGGTCTTCCGCCCGAGCTGATCGACGACGAGCTCGGCGAGTCGACGTGCCGTCCCGCTCGGATGATCGCTCTTGTGCCGATGATGGGCCTCGAAGAGATGAACGTCGTAGTCCTCGACTCCGTTGAGCCGCCGGACCGCGTCCCGGACGATCTTGGTGAAGAGCGCCATGCCGATGGAGAAGTTGGGCGCGTGAAGGAGACCTGTCCCCGCGCTCCGAACGAGGCCCTCGACCTCGGCACGTTGGTCGTGCCAGCCCGTAGTGCCCACTACCATGCCGACGCCAAGCTGGGAAGCCCGGCGCACGTTCTCCAGGACCGCGGAGGGCACGGAGAAGTCGATCGCCACGGACGCCCCGCCCAGGGCCTCCTCCGTGATTCCGGAGCCGCCTTCGTTGCTGTCCACGTCGAGCGTGAGCGTGATCTCGTGGCCCCGCTCGACAGCCACGGCTTCGGTAGCTCGACCCATCCGGCCATATCCCAACAGCGCGAGCTTCATGTGAGCCCTTTGCCAGAGTGCGCGGAACCGGAACGGGCGTCGGTCATAGTGACAGACCGACTGCCGTTATAAGTCGTTATAGTCACGCGATTTGGCAGACTCTTCATCCTCAGGCTCTGGCACGGGTCATGCACCGACAAGAGGGTGGTCAGTGTAGTCGTTCCGCGGCCGAAACCGGATACACCGTAGCGGCACGGAGAATGTGTCACACCAGCGCCTTACGAGGAAGAAGGGAGAAAAGATCATGGCCGTCACACAGTATCGCGACCGGAACTGGCTCGCACCCTGGCGAGAGCTCGATCAGGTGAGCCGTCACCTCAATCGCATGTTTGGAGAGGGCACAATCAGCGACGCGGAGACCTCGGCTTGGCTCCCGGCGGTAAACGTCGAGGAGAGCAAGGATGAGTTGGTGCTCTCGGCCGAGCTTCCGGGAATCCGCCAAGAGGACGTCGAGATCGAGCTGGAGAACAATGTCCTCACGATTCGGGGTCAGAAAGAGCAGACCCGCGAGGAGAACGCGGAGCGCCGGTACCATGTCTGGGAGCGGCGATACGGAAGCTTCCAGCGCTCGTTCAGCCTGCCACGGACGGTCACGGCGGACGACATCACCGCGACGTTCGAGAACGGCGTCCTACATGTTCACATGCCCAAGGCGCCCGAGGCGAAGGGTCGGACGATCCAGATCCGCAGCGAGTCCTGACCCTTCGTTCAGGCGACGCGAATCGCCCGCTCTACCCCGGCCGGGATCACCCGGCCGGGGTAGCGTCTTTCCGGGTACCAGCAACGGCGGCCTCCAGCCGATGCTGTAGAGCCGCCAAGAGACGGGGAGAGTTCGCGGCCAGAACGGACCCCGCGTCTTCCACCCCGAACCGGCTGCCGTCCTTCCTACGAGCCAGACCGCCCGCCTCCGAGAGGATCACCAGACCGGCAGCGACATCCCAGGGCTCGAGCCGAGTCTCCCAGAACGCGTCGAGTGATCCCTGA
>JAHEKL010000295.1 GCA_024638345.1 Gammaproteobacteria bacterium
GCTCGGAGGAGATCCCGATTCCGAGACGTCACGCGACCACGCCCGGGAGTTGCTGTCGACCGGCTAGTCCCGAAGACGGAATCGTACCATCGCTTCCGCCCGGCTTTCCACCACGGCCCCGTCAGTGCCCGCAAAGCTTCTCGAGCCTCGAAAGAGGATCTCGAAAGGGAAGGGCGCCTGCTCGCGAAGAGGGCTATGCATCGTCGTGTACCGGATCTCGAAAGCGATTCGCTGCTGAGTGAACCCGTCGATGCCGGCTGGGATCGCGGGGAGCGGCGCTCCACCGGAGTCGCTCACGGGTGCGAACTCGTCGGGATCCCGTCGTAGAAGATGCCATCCCGCGCCCACTGAGAGCCCGGGCCCGAAACGAAAGCGCGGGGTGACACTCGCACGCAGGTGGGGGCCCGGGCTCCAGCTCACCTCGCTTCGAGTCAGGCTCGGGTTGAACGCCGCTGTCGGGTCGGGCACGAGCAGGGTGACGTCCCGACTGCCGTTCCAGCCCGCTTCCAGCGTTCCCAAGATCGCGACTCGACCAAGGCGTCCGCCGAAAATGAGGTCGGCGATTCCGCGCACCGAGAATCCCGAGACCCCCCGTGGAGGGTCGATGGGCGAGACCATGCGCAGCGAATCCGGCGAGCCGGTGCCGAATCGGATGGATGCCACCGCCGCGGCGTGGACCCGTGTTCCCGGGTCAGTCGTCGGCACCGGGGGCGGAGGTGCGGGCTCGAGGAGCCCGATGGCCACGTTCACCTCGACATCGCCGAGACCCATGACGGCGTCCGGTGTCTCCAACGGAAAGCCTTCGGTGCCCCATGCCGGGGCAACGACCAGCGACTCGAACGTGCTCTGATTCAGCGGATCGGAGGCGAGCGGCAGCCCCTCGGGGCCCGTCGTTCCCCAGTCCGAGAACCTCGCAACCAGGTCCAGCCACCGCGAAGTGACACCGTCTCCCAAGACCGATCCTTCCAGGGGGAATACGTCTTCTTCCTGATAGGCGCCGTCGAGTTGGGTCAGGAAGGAGTCGGTATCGCCGACGAGCCCGCGTCCCGCAATGCACTCGAGGTCTTCCTCTCCTCGCTGAAGGCAGAACGCGTCGACGGCGTCCTGCACCGTAATGAGGGCGGCTTGTGCGTCACCCAGAAAGGCTGGGACCGAGCCGGCTCCGGTGCCTATTGGGTTCAGACCCACCTCGGCGCCTTCGGGGTCGAGGCGGAGCAGCGTCTCCACACGCTTACGGATGAACGGGACGGTCACCCCCAGGGTCAGCCGATCCAGCAGCCCATAGCTCAGCTGAAGTGGGACCACACGCTCGTCCCCGGAAAGCCGCGCGACGGTTCCACCGATTCGAAGGGACGGGGTCGTTGAAAGTCCCGCTAGAGAGCCGAGTCTCTCGGCCACGGGAATCAGCGCGGGCACTTCGCCGGTGCCCAATGCGGGAAAAGAGAGAGAGCTGCCGAGAGGAGTCTGCCCGTCCTCCGTGGAAGCATAGAGCCCCTCCACCGTAGTGGCGGACGGGTCCATCCGGAAGAAGAGGGAGCCGCGGGGAACCAGCGGACTTTCTACCGTCTGCGCTCCGAGGGTCCACGCACTCCCGAAGAAGAGGCTTGCCCAAAGGCAGATCCGGGTCGCGGCGGCTCGCGGCATGTGGTCGATCTGGCGACGGGGACGAGCGCGAAATCGGGGGACAAACAGGGCCTTCGCGGGAGGGCCAGCGAAAGATAAGGGGGCCGGGTCCACGATGAAATGCGAAGGTCCCGACCGGTGCCTCCCAGCTTGACACGAACCCTTTAAAAACCTAGCTTTTCGGCTCCTTGGAGCGGTCTCAAGAGGGATCCTCGATCCGCCCAAAATCAGGTCTCGCGGGAATAGCTCAGTTGGTAGAGCACCACCTTGCCAAGGTGGGGGTCGCCGGTTCGAGTCCGGTTTCCCGCTTCCCACAATCCGAAGCCCCGCAGGGATTTGCGTCCGTGCGGGGCTTCGCGTCAATGGTCGACCAATTCAAAGCGCCGACGTGCCTGACGGTACCGCTTGCGGAGCCGAAAAAATCGATGATCATTATCTCGCGCACAGGGATGCATCAAACGGCCGCGCGGTGCTGCGGCTGCTCGGTTCGAGTGATCCCAGACAGCGGCTTTGGGGAGAGACCGCCTCGAGCCAACCGTTGTCCCAACTCCTGAATCACAGAATGAGACACCGATCGGGGTATCGCTTGGCGCCTCGATGCGCCGCTCTCCTCACAATCGCACTCATCGGGACATTGTCACTCGCTTGCGGAAACACGGGGGAGGCAGCCTCCGGAAGTCAGTCCGGATCACAGCCTCAGGCCTCCAGTGGTAGCTCGACGCCTGCCACCGACGCTTGCTCACTGCTGTTGCCTGCGGAAATCGAAACGGCGACCGGCTTGAGCTGGGGCGATGGGGCCCTCAACGAATCGCTGTCCGCCGCGGAGCGATCGGTCTGCGATTGGTATACCGCGGGCGCCGAGTACGCCTCGGTCCAGGTGATGATCGTGACGACCACTTCGGCCTTCGAGGACAATCGCGTCAGCGCCGCGGACGTGTTCGGTTTGACGCAGGGTAGCCTCGCAATCCCAGGGGCAGACGATGCCTACGCCACGTCCGAGGGCAGCCTGATCGGGATGGATATCGACGATTCGTTCGTGCAGGTCACGTTCATTCCGCCGGGCCCTGGCGAGGTCTTGAGTGCCACGCTCGAGCTCGCGCGGTTGGTGGCCGGGCGCCTCTAGGCCCACTTCGAGGAAGATGTCTTCGGGCGATTGGAGCCGCGAGCCCGAGGGGTTGAAATAAGCCGGCAACAGTGCGACTTTCGCCAACTCCCCGAACCGTTGTCGAGGGATCGACTGGAATCCACGCCGCCCTTCGGCGAGTATCATGCTCGATGCGCCGATTTGGGGGCACTCTCCTTCGTATCCAGGCGCCGTGGCCAAGTGGTAAGGCAGAGGACTGCAAATCCTCCATCCCCGGTTCGAATCCGGGCGGCGCCTCTAGAACGATCAGGACCTCGAGCCGGATGAGAACCGGAGGTTCGAGCCGAGGCGCTGAGCGGTGGTCGCGCGAAGGCGCGCTAGGGCGTGGACCGCCGAGACCACGGAGCGAAGCGACGTAATCCGGGCGGCGCCTCTAGAACGATCAGGACCTCGAGCCGGATGAGAACCGGAGGTTCGAGCCGAGGCGCTGAGCGG
>JAHEKL010000296.1:0-2198 GCA_024638345.1 Gammaproteobacteria bacterium
CGATTCCTCGAGCGCGAGGACATCGGAGTGTTCGACCTCGCCCTTGCGGATCCTCCCTACGACAGGGGCTTCGCGACCAAGCTGCTCACCCGCGCGAGCGAGAAGCCGTTTGCCACGGAGCTGTGGGTGGAGCATCGTTCGGATGAGTCGGTTCCGCCTCTTCCCGGCCTTCGCCAGCGACGCTACGGCGACACGATGATTTCCATATGGGAGAAGCCTGAATGACCGGCCTTCGCCAGGTGACCGCGCTCTATCCAGGATCCTTCGACCCCGTGACACTCGGTCACGAGGACGTCGCCCGTCGCACGCTTCGTGTGGCCGACCGTGTGGTGGTCGCCGTCGCGGAGAGCTCAACCGAGACCAAGACCCCGGCGTTCAGCCTGGCGGAACGGCTCGAAATGCTCAAGGAGGTCTTCTCCGGGGAGCGGATCGAGTGCGTCTCCTTTCGGGGCCTCCTGGTCGACTACGCCCGGGAGTGTGGGGCGGACGTGGTCGTGCGGGGGCTCAGAGCGGTTTCGGATTTCGAGTACGAATTCCAGATGGCGCAGATGAACCGCGAGTTGAACCCCGACCTGGAATTCATCTTTCTCACGCCCGATGCCGAGCTGTCCTTCCTCTCGGCGTCGCTGGTGAGGCAGGTCGCCCAATTGGGGGGCGACGTTTCCTCCTTCGTTTCGAGTCCGGTTCTGGAGCGCCTGAAGCGACGCTTTCAGGCGGCTTGATCTTGCTAGGCTCCCGGCGCTCTGGATACCTTTTCTCCACAAACCGCGCGAGTTCTCTACATTTCGGCGCGCCACGCGCGATCCTACGAAGAACACAACTCATGCCCGG
Source organism: Gammaproteobacteria bacterium (assembly GCA_024638345.1). Lineage (GTDB taxonomy): Bacteria > Gemmatimonadota > Gemmatimonadetes > Longimicrobiales > Gaopeijiaceae > JAAXGI01. The sequence goes on from JAHEKL010000296.1 coordinate 832, forward strand.
GGCCGGGTAGGCCTGCTCGGCCCAAAGGTCCGCAGGAGATTCCATGGCGTTTCACCTGAGCCGTGAAGGAGAGGTCACTGTCGTCGATGTCGATGGTCAACTGATTGTCGGGAATCGACAGGAGCTCAAGCAGAAGGTGTTGGACGAGCTGGAGAACGGTGGCAGGAAGTTCCTGGTCGACTTCACCGAGACCGGCTACATCGATTCGTCCGGACTCGGTGTGCTGGTCAGCCTCTCGAAGAAGATCCGCGAGGTGGGCGGTGAGCTCCGACTCTCCAGTCTGAACGAGGATCTCAGAACCCTCTTCGAGCTGACCAAGCTGGACACGCTCTTCCGCATCGCGGATTCGAGGGGAGAGGGACTCTCGGGCTTCTGAGCCTGGGTCATCATGGAACGACAGCTGGTCTTCGAGCTACCGAACGACCTCAGATGTATCGAGGAGACCGTGGATTTCGTCGTCTCCCGCTGCTCGACCTGCGAGGAGGTGGCTCGGAAGCTGCGGCTCAACTTCCGGGTCAGCCTGGTCGAAGCGCTGACCAACGCCATGGTTTACGGCAACGCCCGCGATCCCTCCAAGCGAGTGCGGGTCGAAGTGTTCCTGCAGGCGAGCTCCGTCACCGCTCGGATCACCGACGAGGGCGCCGGCTTCGATCCCGCGGGGGTCCCGGACCCCACCATGCCGACCAACCTCCTGGAGGATCGCGGCCGTGGGCTCTTTCTAATGCGGGAGCTCATGGACGAGGTTCGCTTCAACGACTGCGGTAATTGCGTCACGCTCGTCTTGCACCTTCCGCCTTCAGACAGGGTTTCTGGCGAGGCGTCGGCATGACTCCCCCGCGGGTCGCCCCGGAGGTCATTCTCTCCGAGGCGGTCGTCGAGGTCCTGGACGAGTTCGCAGCCGCCTTTTCCGCGGACACTCATCTCTGGGGACCACGACGCGACGGAACCCTGGTCCATCTGTACCCCATCCGAAACGGGGGCGACCTGGACAACCCCTTGAACGGGCCACTGCCGGACTCCCTCTCCGTGGACGTGAAGACGCGCGAAGGTCCTGGGCTGGTGCTGGAGGTTCGCGAACCCCTCACCGACTCGCTTCGCTCAGCGGCTCTGGTCATGGGCAGAGCGCTCCAGCACCTCCACGACTACTCGGAGGAGGTTCGTTTCTTCACCTACGAGGTCTCCGAGCGGTACGAAGAGATCAACCTGCTCTACTCGATCTCGGAGACGCTGGGATCCCTGCTACCGCTCAGCGACGCGTCCCGACTCATCCTGACCGAGGTCTGCGACGTAATGGCCGCCCGACGCGGTTCGCTCTGGGTCCTCGACCGGAGCGAGACGTTCCTGCGAGTGATCGCTTCGGTAGGGGA
>JAHEKL010000296.1:2208-3193 GCA_024638345.1 Gammaproteobacteria bacterium
ACCGGGCCGTGAGGTCCCCATGGCGATCGACGATCCCGACGCCCTGACCGCACAGGTGTTTCGGGACGGCCGACCACTGATCCTGACCGGGGATCAAGACGACTCGGCCGCCCGCACCCCGAAAGACATGCTTGGTGAGGGCGAGCCGGTCCTTTCGGTTCCGATCCGGTACACCCCCCCGGCGGGAGAGCCGCGAACCGTGGGAGTCGTCAACCTGATCGGTAGACGTCACGGTGGACGCTTCACGGCGTCCGACCAGAAGCTGCTCGCCGCGATCGCGAGCCAGATCGGGGCTGCGCTCGAGAACAACCGGCTGGTCCGCGAGAGCCTCGAGCGGGAGCGGGTCACTCGGGAGCTCGAGCTCGCACACGATCTCCAAATGAAGCTGCTGCCGACTGCCGACGGCTTCGACCCGGAACGGGTCGCGGCCCGTGTCGAGCCAGCAGAGTCCGTGGGCGGGGACTTCTATCAATTCTTCCGTATTCCGAGCGATGGGTACGGAGTGATGATCGGCGACGTGTCGAGTCACGGATTCCCCGCCGCGCTGATCATGGCGCTCTCGATGAGTGCCGCGACGATCTATGCGTCCGAGGTGGGCTCACCGGGTCACGTGCTTCGAGAGATGGGCAAGGCACTGATGGACGAGCTCGAGAGCACCGAGATGTACCTGACCCTGTTCTACGGCGTGGTCGACCCCGAGAAGGGGCAGCTCGTCTACGCGAATGCCGGTCACCCACACGCGTTTCTCATCCGGGAGAGCGGCTGCGCCGAGCGCCTACCGGCTCTCGATCCGCCGATGGGGATCGCGGTGGATGTCGAGTACCAGCAACGCGCCGTGCAGTGGAAGACGAACGAGGACCTGCTGCTTCTGTTTACGGACGGCCTCTCGGACGACTTGATCGAGGGATCGAGGGCGGCGGGCGAGAATCGGGTGATCGAGGCCGCCGTGCGTCTTCGCGACCGTCCCGTGTCCGAGATCGTCGAT
>JAHEKL010000053.1:0-12231 GCA_024638345.1 Gammaproteobacteria bacterium
GGCCGAAAGCTACCCTTTTCAATCGACGTCGGGCAACGCTCGGGTCCGGGCGAGCCGGGGTACGCCCGACCGATTCATCCACTTTCCGCCTCTCGAAGCGCTCGAATTCACTCCTGCGGAAGGACCGCAGCTTCGGCCTGGGCGGCGAGCTCGTCGAGAAACGCGCGGTCATAACGCACCAGGTAGTAGAAGGGGTTGAACACGCGCTCCTGCGGCTGACCGTTCGGAAAGAGATGGAGCTGCGCCTTGGCGATCTGAGACAGGGCGACGTCGTTCTCCCGTTTCAGACTCTGCACCACCTTCTTCTCGACGTCGGAGAGCAGCCCGAAGGTTGAGTTACGAAATGACTTGACGGGCCCGGACAGCGTGGGGTCCAGCCCGGACACGGACGCGGCGAGACGGTCGGTGCCCTCCCCGAGGGTCCTGCGGAGCCCGTCCAGCGCGGACTGGATGTCCTCGGGAATCTGCTCCCGTGCGATTCTTCCCGCGAGCCGCTCATGCGGCGCGTCCATCGCTTCGATGTCCAGATCGAACTTCTTCAGCACCTTCTCGACCTTTCGCTCGATCACCGTGAGGGACATTCGAGGGTGCACGACCGGCATCTCCATCCCATGTCCGGCGAAGACGGGCGCGGTCTGAGGGAGGTACGAAGTCTCTCCTGGACCCGCGACGTAGGACAGAGTCGGAAAGAGGTAGCTCTCGACCACCGGCCGGAGGAGCACGTTCGGACTCAGGGAGGAAGGGGTGCGCGTAGCGAGCGTCTCGATCTCATCGAACGAGAACTTCTCCTCGCTGCCCCTCAGACGAAAGCTCCCGTCGTCACGGAAGATCCGTTCCCGTCGCTCCTCCTTCTGGACGAAGACGTTCGTGGCCCCTTCGATGAGCGGGACTTGGAGATCGAAACCGGCCGCCTCGATCGAGGCCCCGTTTTCGGCGAGGGCCGCCTCCCGAGCATCGCTCTGCGCCAACTCACTGAGAAGCAACGGAAGCGCGCGCATCTTGAGATCCGGCTGGTGCGACTGGACCAGGAAGACTCCGGCCGGACCGAGCAACGCGTCCAGCACGTCCTCGTAGGCCTCCGGCAGCGTGCGTTCCGGAGCGTACGCGCGCTCCAGGAGATCTCTCCACCGAGGCAAGAACTCGGTCTCGGGCATGAGTGCGACGAGCCGGGTTAGGGCGTCGGTTACTTTCGGTCCTGCAGGAATTCGATAGAGCGGCCGATCGCCCCAGTCGGCGGGCGGGAGAGAGATCTGGTGGAGCTCGTTTTCCACGTCGATCAGGTGAGTGCTCCGAGCCTCGTCCCAGTCGTGATCCTCCGAGGCGATCCAGAAGACCGGGAGGACAGGACGCCCCAGGGCCGACTCGAGTCGTCGTGCCAGCGCCGCAGCGGTCAGTCCCTTGTAGAGACCGTACAGCGGGCCACCGAACAGACCCGGCTGTTGTCCGGTCGTAACGACGAACCCGCGCTTCTCGACGAACGCGGCGAGCCGCTCCTTCGCATGCTCGCCCCCACCGATCAGACAGGACGCCGCGAGCACTCGCTCGTCTTGTGCTACCCGTGCGTCGACCTCCTCCGCCTTGCTCCGATACGACTCCAGGTCGGCCGGGTGCCGCGAGAACAGGGCACGTGCTTCGGGCCGTCCCTGCAGCCACGCCTTCGCGAGGGCAGTCCCGGCGAGCGGTCGAGTCTCGATCTTCACACAGTTTCCTTTATGAGGTGCTGCTCACGAGGCGTGCGCCAGCGCGATCACACGCGGCGCGGTCGCGTCGAGTGCCCTACCGCCGTAGTCGCCGAACCAACTCTGCGGGGTCAACCGACAGCGCCGAAGAAGCTCGTCCAGCTCCGGCGGCGAGTACAGACGTACGCGCTCCTCGAACACCTCCGGGGACTGTCCTTCTTCTCCCTCGATCCAGATCGTCTTCAGCACCGCGCGGCCGTTGTCGACGAGGCGTCGCTCCTGCACCACCCGGCGCCCGTTCATCACTTCTTCGTCTCTCGGAGACAGCGTCTCTCGAACTCGATCGGCGTTCAGGAAATCGAGGAGCAGAACGCCCTCGTCCCGGAGCACCCTGCGGATCTCCACGAGCACTCTTTGGTTGTCGTCGTCCGAGCGAAAGTACCCGAAGGATGTGAAGAAGCTCGTGACGCCAGCGAAGCGGTGAGCCTCGAAGGGGAGCACGCGCATGTCGGCTCGTACCAGTCGTTCCCCCGGTTCAGCGGTCTTCGCCCTCGTCAGTAGCGGCTGGGACAAGTCCAGACCCACGGGACGAAGACCGTGATCCCGCAGCGGCCCCAAGTGCCGACCTGCGCCGCAGGCCAGGTCCAGCACGAGATCGCCGCTCGTCATGCCGCTGGTAGCCACGAGCAGCTCGACGGCCTCACGGGCCTCGATCTCGTCGCGATGTGGATACACCTCCAAGTAGGTCTCCCCGAACCATCGCCGATACCACGGGCCTTCACCGACCCGGTCGTCTGCGGCGGGCGAGGTCACGATCCTCCCTTATGATAGGGCTCGTTCCTGAGGATCGTGCCGGCGCGATACAGTTGTTCGGCTAGGAGCAGGCGGGCCATCTCGTGGGGGAGGGTCATTTGGGAGAGCGAGAGTGCCCGATCGGCCTCACCGATCACGCTGTCTTCCAGACCGTGCGCCCCGCCGATGAGGAACGTGACCCCAGCCGAGCCCTCGACGGCCATTCTGCCCAGCATGTCCGCGAGCGCCATCGAGGAAAGGCCCGAGCCTTCCCTGGTGAGCGCCCAGGTCTGGGTGCCCTCAGGCACCCGATCGACCAGCCGGCGGGCCTCGGCCTTCATGGCTGCCGCCCGATCGCGCGTCCCGCCCCGTCCGATCCCAGACGCCACTTCGGTCACTTCGAGCTTCCAGTAGTGGCTGGCCCGGTTCTCGAACTCGCGGATAGCCTCCCCCAGGGGGCCTCGTGTCTTGCCGACAGCGACGACCGAGATCTTCATTGGGACTCCAGATTCCGTGCGGTCGCCGGGTCGCCCAAAGAGCGCAGGAGTCGCTCCGCGAGCCGATCCCCGGCAGCCGGCACGAGAGGGAGCACCCGGACGGGTGGGAGGAGTTCCCGAAAGGCGGACAGCTTCACCGCGTCCTTCTCGCTCGTGGCGATCCAGCGGGTCCCTGCCCGTTCCGTGATGGATTCCGCGTCGACTTCTCGGTATGGATGATGATCGGGGAAGGACAGCAGCTCCGCGGAGCCTGCTCGAGCCTCCACGAGCGCCAGCAGCCCGTTCGGCTCGGCGATGGAGCACACGACCAGGGGTGGATCGGGAGGGAGCGGAGCCGGGCGTCCGTCGAGGTCCTGCCACGTTCCCGGCTCGAGCGAGAAGGTCTCGACGGCAGGGATTCCCACGACCTGTCGAAGCTCGGTAACCCGTTGCCGGGCAGCCGTTCGTTGTCGCTCACCCTTGGCGGTGACGAGCACGATGTCCGCGCGTCGGAGCGCACGAAGAGGCTCGCGATAGGGCCCTCTGGGGAGAAGCCTCGGCGGAAAGGGGTGGGCCGGTGAGATGAGGACCACATCCAGATCGCGCTTCAGCCTTCGGTGCTGGAAGCCGTCGTCCAGGACGACGATGTTCCTGCCGGCGGCGTGCGCCTCCCTCGCGGAGCGGAGCCGGTTTCCACCGATGATCACCGGCACGCCGGGATTCCAGCGCCGATGGAGGAGAACCTCGTCCTCTCCGTAGCCGCGCGTGACGAGCGCGGGGCTCCACCCCCTGCGTTCGAGCTCCTTCACGAGCCATGCGGATACCGGGGTCTTACCCGTTCCCCCGACTACGAGGTTTCCGACGGAGATCACGGGTAGGGGCGCGACTCCGGTCCTCAGCGCACCGAGGTCGTACAGGAGATTTCGCGTCCGAACGGCAGTTCCGAAGACGGCCGCCAGGGGGGCGGCGAGGATCCCGAGCGCAGCCGGACCGAGCCCCGCCTCTCCGTTCCAGAGACGCTGCAGCGACCCCGGAGCTCTCACCCTCCGGGGTCCGTCCGTCCGTCACTGGAGGGGACCGAAGGCTCGCGCTCCGGCGCGACGGTCCGACCGTCCACGTCGTCCTGGATGCGGTTCAGGATCTGCTCGAGCTCGCTGGCGTGCATCTCGAGTTCCTCGGGTGTCGCGTTTCGGGGGATGAACCGGGGCTCACCGTACTTGAGCGTCCAGTGGGTGAAGGGCTTCGGGATGACCAGCCGGTCCCACGAGTCGACGCGCCACATCGATTCTCCCCCCGCCGTAAGGGGAAGGACCGCCGCCTCCGTGAGCTGTGCAGCGACGAGGGCGCCGATCTTGAACTTCTTCGGCGGGCCTCGGGGCCCGTCGGGGGTGAACGCGAGATCACTTCCCTTGCGAGCCGCCTTCACCAGGGTCCGGAGACCCCGGGCGCCACCCCTCGTGCTCGATCCCCGCGCGGTCCGAAACCCCATCTGCTCGATCGTCCGGGCGATGTACTCGCCGTCCCCGTGCTCGCTGATCAGGACGAGGACATCCTGGTTTCGATGCAGGTACGTCAACGGCAGGATTCGCGAATGCCAGAACACGAAGATGACGGGCTGTCCCGCGCGTCGGAACTCGTGCAGAGGGGCGTCACCCTCGACACGGATCTTGAGCGAACTCCCGAGCCCCCGGATGAGCGCCGATCCCAGGTGGCCCGCAGCCCAGAAGCGGAAGTCGTCACGAAGCACGGGGACTCCGAGCTCGGATTGCGGGGGCCGGGAGCACGGGCTCAGGAGCGCGAAGCGAGCGCGGATCGGTCTCCGCCACGAGCACCGAGCACCTCCTGGGCAAGGGCCGCCACTCTCCCTGCCGCGCCTGGCCCCCCCAGCCGCTCGCGTATCCGCCCGAGCCCCCGGAGGACATGCTCACGCTCTTCGGTGTCTCCGAGCATCGGCTCCACCGCGTTGGCGAGCGCCTCGGGGGTCACCTCGTCTTGCAGGAGCTCCGGAACCACGCGTTCTTCCGCGACCAGATTGGCGAGCGCCACGTGATCGACCCTCACCAGGCGGCGCGCCAGTCGGTAGGTCCATGGATGCGTCCGATACGCGACCACGAAAGGAGTGCCCGCCAGCGCCGCTTCGAGCGTGCTCGTCCCGGACTTGACGATCGCGGCTCGTGCGTGGGCCAACAGCGCCCGTGCGTCGTCGACCGCCGCCACTCCCGAGTCCTCCGGAATCTCGACCTGCAGGCTGGGGGCTCGAGCCAAGACCACTTGCAGCCCGGGGTGCTTGCTCTTGAGGATGCCGGCCGCGCCGACGAAGGGCGCGAAATGACGTCGAATTTCTTGGCTCCTCGAGCCCGGAAAGAGCGCGAGGATCTCCCTGTCCGGGTCGAGGTCCGAGGAGAGGCAGAACTCCGTCCGGGAAGGGAGTGCATCGTCGCGGTCGAGAAGCGGGTGACCCACGAATTCCGCGCGACCCCCTTCCCTTCTGAAGATCTCTTCCTCGAAAGGTAGGATCACCGCGACCCGATCGGCGGCCCGGGAGAGCCGGGCCGTACGGCCGGCCTTCCATGCCCAGACTTGCGGGGCGATGTAGTAGAGCACCGGGACGCCCGCGGCGTGGCTCCTCTCGGTGATTCGAAGGTTGAATCCAGGGTAGTCCACAGGTAGGACGAGGTCGAACTCTCCGCTCTCGATCCGTCGGGCTACATGCCGCTCGAGCCTCCAGAAGAATGGCAGTCGCGAGAGCACCTCTACGAAGCCCATGACGGCGAGGTCACGGAGATCCGCGATCAGCTCGACTCCTTCCGCGGCCATACGCTCGCCGCCGGTTCCCACCAAGGTGCAGTCCGGCCAACGGGTCTTCAGTGCTCGCGCCACGGCGGCCGCGTGCTGATCTCCGGAAGGCTCGCCGGCAAGCAGCAGGATCGATGGGGACTCCCGCGACATGCGCCCGCGGTCAGAGATTGACCGACACGTACCAGAAAGCGATCGCACAGAGGACCAACAGAAAGACCAGGGCCTTTATCGGAAGGCCCTTCCTGATGTCGATCCACTGCTTCTTTCGGTTACGGCGTACTCGTATGAGTGACATGAGTCATGATCCGGTCTTCGATTTGCAGGGCCGTCGCGAGTGCGTCTCTTCCCTCCTGTGCGGTGACGATCGGAGCCGTGCCCGCCACGATCGCGTCTCGAAAGCTCTCGAGCTCGCGCTTGAGGGGCTCCGCGGGCTCGGCTGACAGAGCGATGCGCTCCACGAGCGCCGACAGGTCGATCGGGCGCTCTCCGTCCTGAAGCGTGGCCGCCAGCGCTACGTTGTCTTCAGACGATCCGAGCGACGGCAGCTGGTGCTTGAGCCTGAGAAAGTGACCCGTTCCAGCGGCTAAATCCAGGCTGAGGTAACCGGAGTGTTGGAAGATGCGAAGCTTGCGCATCCGCTCGGTCGATACGCGGCTCGCTGTGAGATTGGCGACCGCACCGCTCCGAAATTGGATGCGGGCGTTCGCGATGTCCACCGAATCGGTCAGAACCGGGATTCCTGTGGCCTGAATGTCGTCGATCGGCGATCCGACGAGGCTGGCGACCAGATCCACGTCGTGAATCATCAGATCCAGGACGACGGCGACGTCGGTCCCACGCTCGGTGAAGGGCGCCAGCCGGTGCGATTCGATGAAGAGCGGGCGGTCCAGATACGGTCGCGCGCCCACCAGGGCGTTGTTGAACCGCTCGATGTGCCCCACCTGAACCTGCGCTCCAGACTCGCCCGCCGCGGAAAGGATGCGATCGGCTTCGTCCAGGCTAGCTGCGATCGGCTTCTCGATGAGGACGTGGATCCGGCGCTGCAGGGCAGCCTCGGACACGTCCGCGTGGGTCCGCGTCGGAGTCGCGATCACGACGGCATCGACTACGTCCAAGAGCTCGGCCAGGCTGCCGAAGGCCCTCACACCCAGCTGTTCCGAAACCTCCTGTGATCTCTCAGAGTCAATATCGTAAAAGCCTGCAAAATCTATATTTGACAGGTCGCGTGAGATACGAACGTGATGGTATCCGAGACTGCCTGCTCCCACGACCCCGAACCGAGGGGGTCCCGGATGGTCCCCCATCAGATCGTGACCCCCCGCTCCGAGCTCGCGATGAAGCCGAGGAAGTGCTCCACCTCGGGTGTCAGCTCGACCTCCGCGCGCGCACGCGCGACCCCCTGCGAAACGTTCAGGTTCGACATGAAGACCAGCCGGTAGGACTGCTTCAGCGCGGTACGCGTCTCGGGTGGAAATCCACGTCTCTCGAGGCCCACCGAGTTCAGGCCGTAGAGCTTGGCTGGGCTCCCGGCCACGCGGCAGTACGGCACGACGTCTTGCGAGATCCGGGATGCTCCGCCGATGAAGGCATGGGTACCGATCCGGACGAACTGGTGAATGGCCGTCAACCCTCCGACGATCGCGTGATCACCGATCTCGACGTGTCCAGCCATGTTCACCGCGTTGGATAGAATGACGCTGTTTCCGAGGCGGCAGTCGTGAGCCACGTGCGTGTAGGCCATGAGCAGGCATCCCTCCCCCACGCTCGTGACCCCGGAGGCTGCGGTGCCGCGGTTCAAAGTCGCGTACTCCCGGATGACGCTCCGGTCACCGATCTCCAACCTCGTCTCCTCACCTCGGTACTTGAGGTCCTGGGGGTCCGTGCCCAGCACGGCACCCTTGTGGATCGTGCATTCCACACCGACTGTCGTGTCGCGCTCGATCAGGGCGCCGGGACCCACCTCGGTCCGGGCCCCGATCTTCACGCCGGGGCCGATCAGGGTCCAGGGGCCGATGCTCACTCCCGTGTCCAGGTCGGCGGAAGGATGGACGATCGCTTGAGGGTGGATCTCCACCTGGGCGGCGGCCACCGGACTGCGATCCGAGTGATCGCTCATCGATCCATGATTCGGGCCATGAGCTCCGCCTCGGCTACGAGTTGTCCGTCCACGAATCCCTCGCCCCGCATCTTGCACACGCTGCTGCGCCGTTGCACGAGCTCGACCTCGAAGACCAGCTGATCGCCCGGTCGGACGGGGCGTCGCCATTTGACGTTATCGAGCGACATGAAGTACACGACCTTGTCGTCGGGGTTGTCGATCGCATCCATGAGGAGGAGCCCTCCGACCTGCGCCATCGCCTCGATGATGAGGACCCCGGGCATGATCGGATGGCCCGGATAGTGTCCCTGGAAGAAGGGCTCGTTGATCGTGACGTTCTTCAGGCCCACGATGCGCTTTCCGGACTCGAACTCGACGACCCGGTCCACCAGCAGCATGGGATATCGGTGGGGCAGATACTGGAGGATCTGCTGGATGTCCACGATCGGGGCTCCGGCAGGATCCCTGCGCGAACGCTCGGCAAGTGCGTGTGCCAAGGCCACGTTCCCCTTGTGGCTGGGTCTCTCGGCAATGACGTGCACGTCGAGCCGAGCTCCCAAGAGCGCGAGATCGCCGACGATGTCGCCGACCTTGTGACGAAGGAATTCGTCCGGAAAGCGAAGAGCGTCGTTCAGCACGCCACGATCGTTCAGCACCACCGTGTTCTCGAGCGAGGCGCCGCACGCCAACCCTCTTGCACGGAGCGTCTCGGCCTCGGCCTCGAACCCGAACGTCCGAGCCGGTGCGATCTCGCCTTCGAACTCGCCGTTGTCGAGCGAGAACGAGCCGTACTGACGACCGATGGCCGGGTGATCGAACTCGATCGTCGCCGACACTCTGAAGGCGTCCGACGCGGTTGCCACGTAGCGGGCCGCGCCAGCCCCTACGTCGAGAGACAGAGGACTCGAGACCGTGAGGCACGGGACGTCCGAGTCGAGCTCGCTCGAGCCCGCGTCCTCCAGCGCCTCGAGGTACAGCTGGAAGCTTCCGTCGAGAATGGGTGGCTCGGGCCCGTCCAGCTCCACGACGACACTCGAAATCCCGGCTCCCGACAGCGCCGCGAGCACGTGCTCTACCGTACGAACCGTCTCACCGGAGGGGAGCGCGAGCGTGGTTCCCAGCTCGGTCTCCGACACGTGCTCCAGGTCGGCCGGAATCTCGGGTGCTCCGGCAAGGTCGACTCGTCGAAACCGGATACCGGAGGCGTCCGGATCTGGGAGGAAGGTCAGCGCGGACTTCTCTCCCGAGTGGACCCCGATCCCGGAGAGGGTGACGGGCCGTTGGGTTGTGCGGTGCTTCGGTCCGAACATGCGTTCTTCCGCTGGAATTCCCCGGCCGCGAGACGCGGGTAATCTAACACGGGCGTCGGCCGTGGGCCCATACACATCGCCGTCCGGCGAGGGTGGCGGCCCCGGCCGGTCTCGGCACCCTAGTCCGCTTCGCGATGCCCGGAGGCCATGGCACGCTCGAGCTGCTTCACCCGGCCCAGAAGCTCGTGCACCTTCGCCTGCCCCGCGATGCCCCTCAGGAACTCGATTCGGGGCCTCGCCGGGTATCCGAGCATCGAGGCCCCCGGCTCCACGTCTCCGACGACTCCGGCCTTCGCGGCGAGCTTGGCCCCGTCTCCCACGCGCAGGTGGCCCGCGATTCCCACCTGTCCGCCGGCCATGACCCCGGCTCCCACTCGGGTGGAGCCGGCCACGCCCACCTGACCCGCGAGGATCGCGTGGGGTCCGATCCGCACGTTGTGTCCGAGTTGAACCAGGTTGTCCAGCTTCGCACCGCCCTGGACGCGGGTCTCGCCGATGGAGCCACGGTCGATCGTCGTGTTCGCGCCGATCTCTACGTCGTCTTCCACCACACAGGCTCCCACCTGTGGCACCTTCTGATGACGTCCGTCGCGAAACACGTAGCCGAAGCCGTCCACTCCGATTCGGGACCCGGCGTGCAGCACCACACGCTCGCCGATCACTGTGCGCGGATAGACGACGACTTGAGGGTGCAAGACGCAGTCTCGGCCGATCCGCGCCTGGGATCCGATCACACAGTGGCTCCCGATCGAGCATCCGTCCCCGATCTCTGCTTCGGCTTCGATGACCGCGTACGGAGCCACCGTCACGCCCCTTCCGAGCCGAACGCCGCGACCGAGCACCGCCGTAGAGTGGATTTCGGGAGCCCTCTCCAATCTCGGAAAGAAGGATTCCAGGAGATCGAGGAGTGCGACGTGTGCGTCCTGGACCACGAGACGGGGTCGAGGATCCTCGGGCAGACTTCCGACGAGGTCCTCCGAGACCAGGAGCGCTCCGGCCCGGCTGCCGGCGACCTCTGCGACGTATCGCTTTTGCGCGACGAAGCCGATTTGGTCGGGCCCGGCGTCCGCGATCGGAGCGATGCCTCGGATCTCCATGTCGGTCTCAGGCACGGGCGCACCGAGGGTCTCCGCGAGCTCGAAGAGGGATTGAGTGACGGACTCTTGGCTGCGCATAGGGAAGCTGTTCATGCGGTCCATCCGGCCGAGGAATGAAGAAGGGCCCCCCTCCCGACCCGGAGGTCGGGGGGAGGCCCGATGTCCACTTCGACGAGCAGCGCCGATGCGACGGCTATCCGCCCCCGACTCCGGCTGCCTCCTGCATCCGGCGGAGCACCTCCTGAGTCAGATCCAGCGTCGTATCCGCGGCCACGATCGCCTGACTCGCGACATCGAAGATGTAATGGTAGCTCCCTTCCTCTCGGATGGCGTCGATCGTCTCCGCCATCTGGGTCAGAATCGGTCCGATCAACGCCTGGCGACTGGTCTCCGCCTCCTGTCCCATCTGATCGACACGCTGTTGGTAGCGTTGCTGGAGTTGGTTGATCTCCGTCTCCCTGGCCTGACGCACATTCGGCAGCAGGGTGCTCTGCTGCTGTTGGTAGGCGTTGATGAGACTGTCCAGCCGGGCGCCCATCTGCTCGATCTCCTGGCTGAAGGTCCCCATCTGGCGATCGAACTCCTGCTGAGCTTCGGTCGCCCCGGGCGCTTCCTGCAGGATCGCCTGCGAGTCGACGTACCCGATCTTGAGGGGAGTCGCCTGTGCGTCGGCCTCAATCGGAGAGCCGATCGCCAAGACGCTGGCACATATCGCCAGACTGAGTGCGCGCATGAAAGCTGCTCCGCTACGTGTGTGCGATTACAGACCCTGCTGTCCACCCATACGGAAATGGAACTGCCAACCTGGCACGTCCTTGTCGAATCCGTACGCGTAATCCAGCCCGAAAGGTCCAAAGGGAGTGACCAGCTCAAGTCCGAGACCGGCTCCACGATACAGCTGAGTCGGGTCCATTTCGCTCGGTTGCCGCCACACACCCCCCGCATCGTAGAAAGCCGAGATGGAGATGCTGCCACTCAGCCGCAGCGCGTACTCCGCGCTGATCGTCATGAAGCTGTCACCGAGCCGGAGCACGTCCTGTACGGAACGGTCGCCCCGCTCCACGAAGCCCAGGGGGGTGAGTGTGGTCTCCTCGTACCCTCGGAGCGGCTCGCCGAACTGCACACCGCCCAGCCAGAATCGCTCGAAGGGGAAGGCCTCGGCATCGCCGGTGATGACTCCCGCGCGGGCGCGGATCCCGAGGGCGAAGCGTGCGCCCTGCGCGCCCGGGGCATCCCCGCCGAGCTGGCCGACCGGAATCCACCAGGAGCCCTCGGCGGTGTGCTTGGTGAAGTCGCCGTCCCCGCCGAGAAGCCCTCCGTTCAGCTCCGTCGTCCAGCGCAACTCGGAGCCGACCGTGGGAAAGAGCGGGTGGTCCAGGGTATTGCGCGCGATGGACAGGCTCAACTGGCTCTGGAGCCCCGGAGGACGTCCGAAGAGGGACGTGTCCTGGACGCCACCCTCCAGGTCGTATTCGGTTCGGGAGATGGAGTATCCCACGAAGACCCGTGTAAACAGCGAGCCAGCCACGGGGATTCCGATCTGCGTGCTCGTGCCGAGCACCTTGCGACGTCCGGTCTGGAAGGAAAAGAACCGGTCTCGGGCGTTGAACAGCGAGATCGTCCCGCTGATCCGCGACAGCAGGATCGCCGGGTCCGTGTACTGGAGCGTGAGGTTGTTCTGGAATCGGCCGAAGTCCCAGCGGAAGCTCCCCGACTTGGCCTGACCGAAGAGGTTCGGCTGATCATAGCCGACGAAGCCCGCCAAACCGGTCGCGCCCCCCACGGTGGTCCCGAAATTCACTGATCCGGTCTGACGTTCCGCGACCGCGAACGTCACGTCGATATCCCCTGTCTGCGGGTCCGGCTGGATCTCGGGAAAGGGTAAGGGCGACTCGAAGAACCCGAGACCCGAGATGGCCTGATAGCTCCGCATCAGCCGATCCTGGGAGTAGACGTCTCCCGGAAGGAGCTGAATCCGTT
>JAHEKL010000053.1:12241-12808 GCA_024638345.1 Gammaproteobacteria bacterium
TGCGTGTATTCGTTTCCCTCGATGAAGATGCGGCGCACGTATGCGGGCTGCCCCTCACTGATCACCCACTTGATGCCTACGAGATGCGGGTCGTCCTCCGAGGGCGCCGCGATCCGCTCCAGCTCGGGGGTGACGGAGGCGTAGAGGTAGCCCGAGTTCGAGTACAGGTTCGAAACGTTCTCGGTGGCCTCCAGGAAGATCTCCTGATTGAACACAGGGGGGCGGGTCCCGTCGCTGCCTCCGAACCCGAACGTTCGAAGCAGCCCTCCCTCCTCCGGCTGGTAGTAGGCCTCGAGATCCTGTGTCGGATAGCGTCGATTTCCCTCGATCGAGAACTCCCCCACCAGATACTGGGGACCCTCGAAGACGTCGACCTCGAGACGTGCCTTCCCCGTCTCCGGATCGATGATCAGCGTGTCGCCCAGTACCGCGAAGTCCAGGTGACCCCGCGCGGCATAGAAGTCGGGGAGTCGCGTCTGGAGATCCTCATCCAGCTCGTTCTCCCGGAACGCGCCCGACCGGAACCAGAAGAACCCTTCGGATCGACTGGCCATGGCGCCCTCGAGC
>JAHEKL010000054.1 GCA_024638345.1 Gammaproteobacteria bacterium
GCGATCTCCTCCAGCAGGTCAAGGATCGTGTGGTCAGCCCGGACCTCCTGGTGAACCTCAGAACCGTTCAGGGATTCGACCAGGTGGCCTCCGAGGCCTCGGGGGTGAGCATCGGTGGTCTCATCACCCTTGAGTCGCTGGCGAACGATCCCTTGATCCAGGCCGAGTACACGGTTCTGTCGGAGGCGGCCCACAGCGTCGCGACCCCTCAGATCCGCAACGTGGGCACCCTCGCCGGCAACGTGGCTCAACGCCCCTGGTGCTGGTACTACCGGAACGGTTTTCCATGCTTCAAGGCCGGCGGAAGCCAGTGCTTCTCGATCGCCGGGGAGAATCAGCTACACGCCATCTTCGGTGGCGGACCGAGCTTCATCGTGCATCCATCGGACCTCGCGCCCGCGCTGGTCGCGCTCGACGCGTCCTTCCGAATCCTCGGGCCAGCCGGCGAACGATCGCTGGGGCCCGACGAGTTCTTCGTACTTCCGAGCGCGAACCCCGAGCGCGAGAACGTGCTCGGACCGGAGGACGTGCTGACCGGTGTGACACTTCCATCGCCCGGACCGGGCACTCGAAGTGCCTACCACAAGGTGATGGACCGGGAAGCCTGGACGCATGCGGTGGTCAGCGCGGCCGTGGTGCTCGGGATGGATGGGGACACGTGTGAGAGTGCGCGGATCGTGCTGGGTGGAGTGGCTCCCGTTCCCTGGCGGGTCCCGGCGGTCGAGCAACTGCTCGTCGGGCAGCGGGTGACACCCGAGCTGGCTCGACGGGCCGGTGATACCGCCATCGACGGCGCGAGACCTCTGTCGAAGAACGGGTACAAGCTGCCCCTCACGCGTAGCGTGGTGGAGCGCACTGTGCTATCGGTCGCCACTTCAGCCTGAAGCCGGAGGATCCGACGAGAGATTCCCGGGTGGGCCACGAATGAATCGACGCGACTTCCTCCTGTTTCGGCGCGAGGGACGAGAGCGCACACTCGAGCTCTCCTGCGAGAGGCTCTACATGCGTTGGGCCGACGCTCGGTCGGGTCTCGGCCAAGCCCATGCCGAGGCCGGCCCGGACCCAGGTTCCGGCTGGTGGATCGGCGAGCCGCCCACCGAAGTCAGAAGCTCGGGCGTGGAGGAGGTCCTTGCCGATCTCGAGAGCGGGCTTGCGAACGTCGAGGTGCTGCGGGTCGCCGACAGCGGCTGGCTCATGGACGGCGAGTTTCGTGAGAAGGTCGAGGCCGTCTTCGACCGATTCCGTGCTCGCGGAGGGATGGTGCGGCTTCTGGACGCCTCACCGGACGCGGCGGAGCTCGAATGAGCTGCGCACGCCCCTGGTGGGCCCTGTGCGTTCTCCTTGCCCTGACCATCGGAGGTTGCGCGCCCGACGGACCCTCGGACGAAGAGCTCCGAGAGCGGGTCGAAGCCGCCCTCGCTTCCGCGTCCGATGTGCCCGGACAGCAGATCCAGGTCGAGGTGAGCGACGGGGTGGTGACCCTGAGCGGCTCGATCGTCTGCGAGGACTGCGGAGGAACTCAAACGCCCGGTGGACTGGGTACCGTGCAGCAGAGTCTGGGTGCAGTCGTGCGGGCCGTGCCCGGCGTGCAGCGGGTGGAGTTCTCCATCCGGACTCAGCCCTGAGCGGAACCTGAAGCTGGACAGGTTGTAGGGGGGTCATTAGTGTATTGGCCCGCCCCGAAGGGGACGGTCAGGTACAGCCCGCAAGGTATTCGCTCGAAGCGCCCGCATTCGCGAATGCGGATTCCTCTGGCAATCCCGCGTCGAGCGAAACGGCTCGACCGGGAATTTTTTTTGGGGAGGAGTTACAGGTGATATCGGTTGAAGGAGTGCGCAAGCGATTCGGACCGATCGTGGCGGTCGACGATCTGACTTTCGAGGTTCATCGCGGAGAGGTGGTCGGCTTTCTCGGTCCGAACGGGGCCGGCAAGACCACGACCATGCGAATGCTGACCGGGACCCTACAACCCGACGAGGGCACCGTTCGCTTCGAAGGTAAGCCTATCTCGGAGCATCTTACAGAAGCCAAGCGTCGGGTCGGGTACCTTCCGGAAGCCAACCCGCTCTACGACGACATGATCGTGAGCGAGTACTTGGGCTATGTGGGAGATCTCCACGGCATGTCGGCATCCGAAATGCGCTCGGGGATCGCGAGCGCGGTCGACGAGACCGGCATCGAGTCCGTGTTCTACCGCCCCATCGGTGAGCTCTCGAAGGGATATCGCCAGAGGGTCGGAATGGCCGCGGCCATTCTTCACGGTCCCGAGATCCTGGTGCTGGACGAGCCTACCGAAGGTCTGGATCCGAACCAGCGGGTCGATATCCGCAGATTGGTGGTCGAGCTCGGACGTGAACGGACGGTGCTCCTGAGCACGCACGTCATGCAGGAGGTCGAGGCCACCTGCTCGAGACTCCTCATACTCAACAAGGGTCGACTCGTGGCGGAGGGTAGCGTCCACGAGCTCCTCTCGCGGCGTGCCGACGCGGTTCGATACATCGTGGAGGTCGAAGGGGACGATGTCGCGGCAGGGCTCGGTCAGCTCCCCGGAGTGCATACCGCTCGCTCGGAGGAGGTCGACGGTCGGCTCCGCGTATTTCTGGAAGTCGCCCACGGCGAGGAGCTTCGTCCCGAGATCTTTGCGCTCGCGAAGTCGCGGGACTGGACGCTGTGGGAGCTCCACCGCGAGCGCGTGAGTCTCGAGCAGGTGTTCCGCGATCTGACCCGGGAGCAGATGGACGAGGATGCCTCCGCGATCGATCCTCTCCCCGATGTCTCCGTCGGGTCCGTCGGAGGACCCGATGCGCCGGCGATCACGCCCGAGGAGGTGGTTTCGTGATTGCTTCCATACTCACTGTGGCGAAGCGAGAGCTGCGGGGCCTCGTGGATCACCCCACGGCGTACGTGCTCGCGATCGCCTTCCTGGGCGTCTCTCTCTACCTCGCGTTCCGAAACATGTACGCCATGGGCGTGGCGAGCCTGAGGCCGCTGTTCGATCAGCTTCCCATCCTGTTCGCGGTCCTCATACCCGCCATCACCATGCGGAGCCTCGCCGAGGAGCGACGTGCTCGCACGCTCGATTGGCTTCTCGCACAACCTCTGGGAGAGGCTGAGGTGGTGATTGGCAAGTTCTTTGGCACCTGGCTTTTCGTGCTGATCGCTTTGGGAGGCACCCTGCCCACGGCCGTTGGAGTCGTGCTGGTCTCGGACGCGGACCCGGGCATCGCCGTGGCCCAATACGCCGGGGCGGCGCTTCTGGCCGGGCAGCTTACGGCCATAGGCCTCTGGGCTTCCAGCATCACGCGAAACCAGATCACCGCCTTCATCGTGGCGGCGATGATCAGCTTCATCTTGTTCCTGGTCGGACTCCCGGGTATTCAGCTCGGTGTCTCCCCTACACTGGGCGCCATCCTATCCAGGCTGTCCGTGCTCGGTCACTTCGAGAACGTCGCTCGCGGCGTGATCGATCTGAGAGATCTCGTCTACTTCGTTTCCGTCAGCGCGCTGTTCGTCATCCTCGCGATATCGGCCGTGTCCCAGTCGCGCCTCTCGCCCACGCGGCAGGATGCGACGCGCCTGCGCGTGGGGAACGCGGTCGTGGCCGTCATCGTGCTCGCGGTCAATCTCCTCGGTGGTCAGATCCATGGCCGGATCGACCTGACCCGCAACGATCTGTTCACGCTGTCCGATGGAACGAGGGATCTTCTCGCGGACCTCGACGATTTGGTCCAGATCACATTGTTCGCTTCGGACGAGCTCCCGCCGGAGATCCAACTTCAGGCTCGAGACGTCCGGGACCTGCTGTCCGACATGCGAAGGGAAAGTGGCGGGAATCTGAGGGTGGCCGAGGTCGATCCCGACGAGGACGAGGAAGCCGCCGACCGCGCGCAGTCGTACGGGATCGGTCCGCTGGAATTCAACGTACTGAGGGACGACGAGTTCGAGGTTCGCAGGGGCTACTACGGAATGGCGGTGACGTACGCGGATCAGCGTGAGGTGTTTCCCGTGATCCAACGCACGGACGATCTGGAGTTCAGACTCGCCTCGGCCATCTCGAAGATGACCGCCGAAAGCCGGAGCTCGATCGGTTTCGTCACCGGCTCCGGAGCCCGAGCCGCCGCCCAAATTCCGGGACTTCAGGAGTTTCTTGGGGACCGGTACGACTTCACTTCCTTCGACTTGGGGAGTGATTCGGTATCCGCCCCGTCTCCGGATTCGGTCGCGGTGCTCGTCGTCGCGGGACCGACCGCCCCCCTCGACCCCCTGACGGTCGAGCGCATCGAGGAGTTCGTCGATGCCGGCGGACCGGCGCTGCTGCTGATCGATCCCGTGCTGCTCGACCCGGAGATGCTGACTCCGCAGCCCGTGGCCAGTGGTTTGGAGCCGCTTCTCGAACAACGAGGGATTCGAGCCGTTGATGGGCTGGTCGTAGATCTGGCCTCGGCGGAGCGGGTGTCGGTAGGGCAGCAGGGCTTCTTCAACGTCATCGCGCCATATCCACCGTGGCCCATCGCCCTGCCCGCCACGGATCACATCGTGACCCGCGGACTGGGGGCTCTCAGCCTCGGATGGGCCGGAGCCTTCGAGATCGTCGACTCCACGCAGGTCACCTCGCTGTGGTCGACGAGCGATGCAGGGGCGATCTACGAGATCGGGCTACCCATCTTTCCACAGCAGGACTGGGAACTTCCCGAGGAAGACCTCGGAGTCCTGACCCTCGCCACGGCGATCGATTCTGGTTCCGACACGATACAGACCACATCCGGACCTGGCCGCCTGGTCGTGGTGGGCGACGCCAACTTCGTGGACGCGGAGTTCGCCCAGTCGAACCCGCAGAACATCACGTTCTTGGCCAACGCGATAGACTGGTTGGCGCAAGACGAGTCCCTGATCAGGATCCGGTCCAAGGATCGGACACCGCCAGCCCTCATCTTCACTTCCGACACTACCCGCGACCTGCTCAGGTGGGGAAACCTGGCTGGTGTTCCCGCGCTCTTCGCGCTCTTCGGGTTCGTGCGGGTCACCGGTCGGCGCCGTAGGGCCGAAGCTCGGTGGAAGGAGGTGGTCACCCCATGAGCTCGAGAACACTCAGTCGGCTCTTCGCTGCGGCACTCGGGCTGTTGGCCGTCTATTTTCTCATCACCTTGATTCCGCGAGGTGGGGACGGGCCCTCCGAAGAAACGGACGAGTGGAGTGGGTTCTTCTCGCGGCTCAACCGAGTCACCGTGGACGCGGTTCGATTCGACAGCCCGGATGGACCGCGGGTCCTGTCGAGAGCGGGCGACGCGTGGCTGATCGACGGGGTCTCCGCCGACTCGGGAACCGTCGCTCGCTTCTGGGAGTCGGTCGAGGAGGCAGCGATCACCGAGCTCGTCGCCCGCAACCCCGACAACCACGCCAGAATGGGACTTGCCGCGAATTCGGCGTTCCAGATGACCTTCGAGCTGGACGAGGAGACGAGGAGCCTGCTGGTGGGAAATCAGGGGCCCTCCTCGACCGCTTTCGTGCGTCGGCCGGAGAGCGACAATGCCTACCTGCTCAACAGCAACCTTCGCGCCTACATCATCCGGTCACTCTCGGACTGGCGTGATCGACGGGTCGTCGTGCTCGACACCGCGAGGATCGCGCGGGTGGAGCTGAGCTTCCCCGCGGACTCCTACGCCATCACCAGAGGAGACGGCGCCTGGCAACTGGTCGGCGGCGGTGAGGTCGACGAGAGCGCCGCACGCGGACTCCTGGAGGAGCTGGGAACTCTCCGCGCAAACGGGTTTCTCGAGGAGGGCGACCCTCTTCTGGATGCGCCCGGGACCACGGTCGTGACGGCCCTCACCGAGGCCGGGGACAGCTTGGCTACCCTCACCCTCGGCGGAGAAGAGGGGGATCGCTGGGTCACGGCCGAGGGCAACGACACCGTCTACCGACTTCCGGGCTTCAGAGTCGATCGGCTCGTACCCTCGAGGGAGCGGCTCGAAGGAGGATGACCCCGCGCGGCGTGTGGCTTCAGCCGGCGAAGCTCGCGATCAGAAAGAGAATTGGCACGGGTGAGACGGCGACGGCGCAGACGAGGAGAAAGCGCCAGTAGCGGAACTGCCCGCTCAGACCGGCGAGAAGCGCGATTCCGCCCCCTCCCCCCACGACGACGTTACCGGGCACGTTGATGGCCAGGGCGATCAAGAGGTATCGGTGTCGTCCGAAGCGCTCGGCGGCGCGAGTCGGAGCCGCCGCCCGGAGCCTTGCCATAGCCCGGCTCGGTGACGTCTCCACCCACTTCTGGATCCTCTCACGGGCGGCCGTCAGGCGCAGCCAATCGAGGAATGCGAGGAGCATCGAGGGCGAGAGGCGCCGCCCGGCGAGGAAGGCCAGTGAGAGACCACCCAGGGTGCCCAGGTATACGAGAGCCACCCCGGTTCGGCCGAACAGTAGCATCAATGCGATCCCCAGCTCGACCCCCGGCACGAACGGAATCGAGAGCGCGAGCGCGTAGATCAGGATTCCGAGGGCGAGGGTCCACGAGCTCCAGCTCGCGAGCCTGAGTTCGGAGAGGAGTGACCCGGAGCCGCTGTAGATCAGCGCAATGGCCCCCACAACCAGGGCGAGTCGGAGGAGGGCCGTGATCACCACCCTCGAGGGGAGGCTCTCGCTCGGCTGCCGAGGGCTCATTCCTCCACCCTCGTCCCTAGAGGCTGTCGATGACCCGACGGAGGCGCGTGCGGACTTCGTCCGCGATGGTGCCGAGGCTCTCGTTCTCCACCGCCTGCATCGATGCTCGCGGGTCCACGGCCGCGACTTCCACGCCGCCCTCGCCGCCGTCCACAGCCTGCAGGATCACGTTGCACGGCAGCATCGTGCCGATCTTGTCCTCCGACTGGAGCGCCTGGTGTGCGAAGCCCGGGTTGCAGGCACCCAAGATCTTGTAGGCCCGAAAGTCCACATCCAGCTTCTGCTTGAGCGTCGCGCGGACGTCGATTTCGGTGAGGACCCCGAACCCCTCCTTTCTCAACGCTTCTCGCACACGGCGCTCGGTGTCCTCGAACGGGGCTTGTATCGTGCGAGCAAAGTAGTAGTCGGTCATGTCAGATCACGCTCTCGGTCGCGTTCAGGTCCACGTTGGAAGAAGGGTCGAGGCTAGGAAAGAAGTCGATCCGTCTTCGCCGCCATGATGAAGTCGTTGCGATGGAGACCACGGATCTTGTGCGTCCACCAGGCCACACCGACCCGGCCCCACTCAGTGACCAGGGCCGGATGGTGTCCCTCCTCCTCGGCGACTCGTCCGACTTCGTTGGTGAAGGCGAGGGCCTCCGCGAAGTCCGGAAACGCGAATATACGCTCGAGCCTCGGCACTCCGTCACGCTCCTCGATGGACCAGAGGGGTACCTGCTGGAGAAGCCCCTTCGCCTCCTCCGCGGTGACCGTCGGAGCATCTCTTCGACAGGCCTCGCACTTCATCGTCGCCAGGGTTTCCACGTTTTCTTGCTCTCGTCTCGGGGGATGCCCACGACCCGGATCCCACTGGTTAGGCGTGTCCGACTGGATAGGAGTATAGGTTCCTCGGGGGAAAGACCCCAGTGCTCGCGGACGCTCGGACTCTGGAACTCCGATCGGGGACCCGGTGTCTCCGACGCGTCTCGGGTCCCCACCGAGATCTGCGCCCGCTGAACACATCGCACCCGACGCGGTGTCAGGATATGGTGCCGGACTTGCAGACCCGGCTCGACCCGCGAACCCACCCGCCCAGAGGAACGGAACACCTGTCTCGTGAGTAGCTGGCTCCCGATGAATGTCTTCCCTCACAGGGCGACGGCGTGGATGGTCGGCGCGGTCGCTCTGATCGCGCCTGTGCACGGCGTCGGCCAAGCCCTCTCTTCAGGGGTGAAGCAGGCCAGCGCCGTGCGTGTGGCGTCCGGCGAGATCCAAGTTGACGGGCGACTCGACGAAGCCGTGTGGGATCGCGCGCTCCCAGTGTCGGACTTCGTACAGAAGGAACCGGTCGAGGGAGCGCCACCGACCGAGAGTACCGAAGTTCGCTTCGTATACGACGACGGAGGTCTGTACGTCGGTGCCCGGATGGGCAGCACGCTTGGGCGCGAAGGGATCCAGGCGCCGCTGGGGCGTCGGGACAGTCCGTACAGCCCGGATCGCGGTCCGGCCAGGGGCGGCTTTCAGAGCCGGCCCGACGTGAGCGGACGGCCGGAGCTCGCAGAGTACATTCTGATCTCGCTCGACACGTTCCTCGACCGCAGGACCGCGTACAGCTTCGGTGTGACCGCCTCAGGTGTCCGAATCGACCACCAACACCTCTCGGACAGCGAGTCGGACATCGACCCGCGCTACGATCCCGTCTGGGAAGCAGCCGCGTCCGTCGACGACTCGAGCTGGACCGCGGAGATGTGGATTCCCTTCGAGCAGCTCCGCTTCGACGAGGTTGAGGAGCTCGTTTGGGGTCTGAACATCCACCGTTGGATTCCACTCAAGAATGAGGACGACTACTGGGTGCCGATCCCGAGGACCGAGGATGCATGGTCCTCCCGGTTCGGCTCGCTGCGTGGCATCGAGTCCATCGACCAGGGAGGGCGGATCGAGCTGCTGCCCTACGTGGCGGGGGGGTCGACCGTTGCACCGGACCGTGACCCCCGAAATCCGTTCATGGACGATCTGAATCTGGAAGGGAACTTGGGGGCGGACGTCAAGATGGGTCTGGGATCGAATCTGACCCTGGACGCCACGTTCTTTCCCGACTTCGGACAGGTGGAAGTGGATCCTGCGGTGATCAACCTCACCGATACCGAGACGTTCTTTCCCGAGAGGCGTCCTTTCTTCACCGAGGGAGCCAGTCTCCTCGACGGACCCGAGAACAACTACTTCTACTCGCGTCGGATTGGCGGTTCGCCGCAAGGATCCGCCTCGGGGGACTTCGTCGATCTCCCGGGAGAGACCACGATTCTCGGTGCGGGGAAGCTCACGGGTCGTCTGCCTTCCGGGACGTCTCTCGGCATCCTGGCCGCCGTGACCGGTGAGGAACACGCCCGCACCTTCTCCCTCGATCCCGCGGGAAGCGACAGTGGCACGCTGGACGAGATACGGGTCGCGCCGCGGACGGGCTGGGCAATGGCTCGCATCCAGCAGGAATTCGGGGAGGTGGGCTCGACCGCCGCGCTGATGCTGAGTGGGGTGCATCGAAGCATGGACGACTCCGATCCGCTCGCGGCGCAGTTGCGGCGAAACGCCTGGATGGTGGGGGGCGACCTGTTGTGGCGGCTCGATGCCGGCGTCTACGAGATCTCGGTGAGCGGAGGTCTGACCGGCATCGGCGGCACCCGCGAAGCGATCCTGTTGGCCCAGCGTGGAAGCGAGCGGTACCTCCAGCGGCCGGACGCGGACTACGTCGAGGTGGACCCCACCCGTACGTCCATGTCCGGAGGAAAAGCGACGATCCAGGCCAGGAAGATCAGCGGCGCGCACTGGCTCTGGGACGCCTTCGTGGACTTCGAATCCCCCGAAGTCACCTTCAACGACGTCGGTCGTCTGGGGTCCGCGGATGGAATCATGACGCGTCAGGGGCTGACCTACCGAGAGACGGAACCGGGCGACGTGCTACGGGCGTACAGCTTCTCGGTCAACCACAACTCGGAGTGGAACTTCGGCTTCGACAAGCAGCACACGCGACTCGGCGCAAGCACCGAGCAGACCTGGAACAACTTCTGGACGACTCGGGCGTCGCTGAGCTACAGCCTTCGAGCGGAGAATCAACGGCTGACTCGAGGCGGACCGACCATGCTGGCGCCGGAGGATTGGGGAGTCTCGCTGAGTGTTCAAAGCAACTCGTCCGCTCAGACCCGCTGGAGGCTCGCGACCTCGTACGGCGAGAACGAGGTCGGGGGATGGAACGGAGACGTTTCCGCGGAGATCTCGCTGGTTCCCGCGCCTCGCTGGCAGCTGTCGTTCGTGCCGTCCTACGAGAGGATGGTGGACTCCAGGCAGTACGTCACCCTGCGGGATGGCGGGACACCGGCGACCTACGGCGGCCGCTACATCTTCGCGTTCACGGACCGCACCACCCTGGCGCTCGAAACCCGGCTGAACTTCACGATCAAGCCGGACCTGAACCTGGAGCTATACGCTCAGCCGTTCGCGGCCAGCGGCCGATTCTTCGACTTCGGGGAACTGGAGACTGCAGGGGGGCTCCCCCTACGCACGTATGGCACCAGCGGTACGACCATCGCACGGGAGGAGGACGGGAGCCTGACGGTGCAGGACGGCAGCGCCCAATTCGTCATTCCGAATCAGGACTTCAACCTGCGTTCCTTTCGCAGCACCGCCGTGCTCAGCTGGGAGTGGCGTCCCGGAAGCACGTTGTTCCTGGTCTGGCAACAAGCACGCTCTCGACGGCTGAACGAGGGCGTGGGCGCGGACATCGGGGACCTTCTCGCTTCGCTCGGCTCCTCGGGTGAGAACTTCTTCGCGATCAAAGCGAGCTACTGGATCGGCCTCTGAGGTCCGCGTTCAGGTCGACATCCCCCTGGCCGCGATCTGCCATACACCCTCGACGCGGTCGTTCCTGACGGCGTACATCTGATCGTAGAGATTCACGACCGGGTCGCAGTGGGAAACGATGAGCTCGAGCTTGTCACCCGTCCGGTACGTCCGCGACGGGTCGTCGTACCGAAGCGTCCCGAACTCGTCCGAGCCCGACCGGTAGGTCATTCCCGTCTCGCCTTTCACGATCGGCCAAGGCTGATTGATCGTGCAGGCCTTCGCCCCCGCATCGGTAGTGACTTGGCCCTCGTATTGGCTGTTCAGAACCGTGGTCAGGATCGTCAGTGAGGGCTCGAAGTCGGAGTAGACCTCCGGGTCGGTCGCGCCACCGATCGCCAGGTACTGGGCGTCCATGAACACGTAGCTGCCCACCTGCACGTCCGTGAGTCCGGCGGTCTCGTGGTCGATGTTGTAGGTACCGGTTCCACCACCGCTGAAGATTTCCGTGTTCAGACCGGCACGCTCCATCTCCACCTTGGTCTCGGCGGCTGGCGCCACGCGGTCGAGCGTGCGCGCTCGGCGCTCGGCGAACCCCTGGACGTGCTGTGAGCCTCCGTCATAACACAGCAAGCCTGCGAGGCGGAGACCCGGCAACCGATCGACCAGCTGGGCCAACTCGAGCGCGGGGCGACCCGGGGGAATCCCGGTCCGGTGACCTCCCGAGTCCACGTCGACGACCACGTCGGCGTTGATGCCGATCGCCTGTGCGGCCTCGGACAGATCTCGTGCATTCTCGGCGGTGTCGGTGGCCTGGATGAATCCGGGACACCATCGTCTCAGACCCATCGCACGCTCGATCTTGACCGATGTCACGTTCGTCGTGGTCATCAGGATGCGATCGATTCCGTGTTCGAACATCGCGATCGCTTCGCTCACCTTTGCCGTGCAGATTCCCACGGAGCCGCTCTCCAGCTGACGGCGGGCAATTGCCGGACACTTGTGCGTCTTGGCGTGTGGACGGCTGGCGATACCGTTGGCCGCCACCGTCCGTTGCATGGTCTGGAGGTTGGCCTCGAGCGCATCCAAATCCACACAGAGAGCCGGCGTGTCCAGCTCCCACTTGGAGATGTCCTCCTGGATCTCTCCCTCTGCCGACAGCGAGCGCATCTCGGCCACGGTGTACCCCTTTACCGAAGATGGAACCCAAACGGCCGCGGCCCCCGCGGCCTGGAGGAAACGGCGACGAGATACGGATCCTTTTCTCACGGTGGTCTCCGGTCTGGGGGTCGTAAGCCGAGCGACACCCCTTACTCATCGGGGATGTGCCCTCGGATCGCAAGAAGCGGGCGGCGTCATTAGGCTACACTCGCTGCCCTGCCCTACCGCCGGCCCCCCGGCGTTAGCAGATTCAGGCGCGAGTGGCGGAAGGCCGCCCCCTTGGTGTTAGTGAGTATCCGTCTGGCGTCAGTGAGTATCCGTCGCCCGGTCGCGAAGTCTCAAGGAGCATCCATGCCCCGTTTCTGCTGGACTGCGATCCTGGTCGGCGTGATCACGCTTCCCGCATGTCGCCATCTGGCGTCGCCTGCGGAATCCCAGGTCAGTGTCGATCCTCCCTCTCTCGTCGTGTTGGTGGCGATCGATCAGCTTCGACCCGACATGCTGGACCGCTACGACGCGCTCTTCCAAAGCGGTCTCCGCCGGCTTCTCGACGAGGGGTACCGATTCACCAACGCCACCCACGATCATGCCGAGACCTCCACGGCGCCGGGGCATGTGACGCTGGCAACCGGTGTCTATCCCTCCCGTCACGGCGTGGTGGGCAATGATTGGTTCGAGCTCCGAGACGGGAGTTGGGGAGAGGTCTACTCCATGGAGGATCCCCGGGCGGAGATCCTCGGTCACCCGGAGATGCCCGGACGCTCCCCGGCGAACATCGGTCGCCCGGGACTGCCGGACTGGATCGCCGCCGCGAATCCCGGTGCCCGCGTCGTCTCGATCTCTCAGAAGGATCGTGCTGCAATCGGGCTTTCGGCGACTTCCAATGGCCACGTGTATTGGCTCTCGGCCACGAGCGGGCAATTCATCACCTCGAGCTTCTACGCGTCCGAGTACCCGACCTGGGTGCAGCGCTTCAACGACGAGGAGATGCCCCGGATCTACTCGGATAGCGTCTGGGTGAACACGACCCCGGTGGAGGGCCATCGCCTGAGCAGACCCGACACCTCCTCGTACGAGTTCGACGGGGTGCATACGTTCTTTCCCCACAGAGCGTCCGATCTGGTGGACCTGTCCGACCCGTCCGCCCTCAATGA
>JAHEKL010000297.1 GCA_024638345.1 Gammaproteobacteria bacterium
CCAGGTCCTCCTGGGAGCGGATGCGGGCCTGGGGTGCGAGCACGTTCAGGTCGACCTCGCGCCCGCCGTCGAGCATCTCCGTCGCGCGCCGCCCGGCGACCACGCCCTCGACCACGACGCGCCCCGCCCTCCGATCGACGCGGAGAACACTCCCCTCCATCTCCCGGAAGTTGCCCCGAATCACCTTGACCCGGTCGCCCCGGACGATATGCGTCTTCCGCTCACGCGGGGTCGCACCCTTTCCAGTCATCACAGAACCTCAGGCGCCAGTGATACGATCTTCATGTACTTCTTCTCGCGCAGCTCGCGACCCACTGGACCGAAGATCCGAGTACCCCTAGGCTCTCCGACATCGCTGATCAGCACGGCTGCGTTTTCGTCGAAGCGGATGTAGGAACCGTCCTTGCGACGCATCTCCTTGGCCGTCCTCACGATCACCGCTCGGGCCACCTCACCCTTCTTCACTCCCGCGTTCGGGAGGGCATCCTTGATCGTCACGACGATCACATCACCCACCCTCGCGTATCTGCGCCGCGATCCACCCAGAACGCGGATACACAGAGCCCGTTTGGCTCCGGTATTGTCCGCGATTCTGAGGATCGACTCCTCCTGGATCATCGCTCGACTCCTAGCCCTTCCGTAGAGTGCATCGAGAGATCAGGCCTGATCCGGTCGCGCGATCAGCTCAATGACGCGCCAGCGCTTGAGCTTGGAGAGCGGCCGCGTCTCTTCGATGCGAACCACGTCACCCACCCGATACTCGTTTTCCGCGTCGTGGACGTGATATCTCTTCGACCGGATCATCGCCTTGCTGTACAGGGGATGCTGGATACGCCGGTCGACACGCACCACGACGGTCTTGTCGCCCCGGTCGCCCACCACAGTCCCCTGCCGGGTCTTTCGACTCGCCCGAGAAGCTACGCTCTCGACGGTTGTCTCCTCGCTCTCGCTCATTGGGATACCTCTGCGGTCGTCTCCGTCTGAAGCTCTCGCTGCCGGATCACGGTCTTCATGCGGGCGATGTCCTGTTTGATCTGGCGGGGTAGCCGGGGGTTCTCGAGCTGCATCATCCCGGCCCGAATCCTCAGCCGGAACAGCTCCTCTCTCAGCTCACCGATCCTCTCGTGGATCTGCCCGTCCGTCATCTCGCGAATGTCGGCGATGTCCATGGTGTTCCTAGAGCTCCTCGTCGCGGATCACGAATCGGGTCTTGATCGGGAGTTTCGCCGCCGCGAGCGTCATCGCGTGCTCCGCGATCTCCCGGGGAACTCCCTCCATCTCGAACATCACTCTCCCGGGCTTCACCACCGCGACCCAACCCTCTGGGTTTCCCTTCCCCTTCCCCATCCGGGTCTCGGCCGGCTTCTGCGTGATGGGCTTGTCCGGGAAGATCCGGATCCAGACCTTGCCACCCCGCTTGATGTGACGTGTCATCGCGATCCGGGCCGCCTCGATCTGGCGGTTCGAGATCCAGGCAGGCTCGCTCGCCTGCAGCCCGTATTCGCCGAAGGAGACGCGATTGCCCCGATTGGAGGCTCCGCGCATCCGACCCTTGTGCTTCTTCCTGTACTTGACCCGTTTCGGCGATAGCATCTGCGATCGTCCTGTGAATCAGCTGTCCGTCGAGTAGGTGCGACCCCTGCGCTCGTCCACGACTTCGCCCAGGAAGATCCAGCACTTCACCCCGACGGTTCCGTAGGTCGTGTGGGCCTCCACACTCGCGTAGTCGATGTCTGCTCGCAGCGTGTGAAGGGGGACGCGTCCCTCGTTGTATCCCTCCACCCGAGCGATCTCCGAGCCACCCAGACGGCCGCCGCATTGGATGCGGATTCCCTCCGCGCCTGCTCGCTGCGAGGACTGGATGGCGCGCTTCATCGCCCGGCGGAACGAGATTCGGTTTCGAATCTGGTGGGCCACGTTGTCGGCCACGAGGCGGGCGTCGAGCTCCGGACGCTTGACCTCCTCCACGTTCACGGAGACCTCCGCATTCGTAAGCACGCCCAGCTCGTCCCTGAGCTTGTCCACCTCGGCGCCGCGCTTCCCGATCACGACACCCGGTCGAGCCGTGTGAATCGTGACCACGATCTTCGAGGGCTTTCGCTCGATGTCGACCGCCGAGATCGCTGCGTGCGCGAGGCGGCGCTCCAGGTAGCGGCGGATGGTTTCGTCCTCCATGAGCAGTCGCGGAAAGTCCTTCTCCGCGTACCACTGGGACTTCCAATCCTTCAGGACTCCCAAACGAAAGCCGGTCGGGTGCGTCTTCTGTCCCATGCTTACTCCCTCGAATCCACGACGACGGTGATATGGCTCATCCTTCTTCGGCGAGGCGCCGCGCGACCCATCGCAGCAGCCTTGTAGCGCCGGAGCGTCGGACCCTCGTCCACGAAGGCCTCCCGGACCACGAGGTCGTCGACATCCACGATCTCGCCCTCGTCGTCCGCCCGATACCGGGCGTTGGCTACGGCGGAACGCAGGGCTTTGCCAACGGGCTCGGCGGCGGCCTTCTTCGAGAACTGCAGCACCGCATACGCCTCGTTGACCGAGACCCCCCGGATCTGATCCACGACGAGCCTGACTTTTCTCGGGCTCATCCGAATGAATCGAGCTACCGCCTTCGCCTCCATGACCACGCCTCCCTTCCAGCTAGACCGGCTTGACCCGCCGGTCGGCCAACCTGCCCCCGTGCCCCCGGAACAAGCGGGTCGGCGCGAATTCGCCGAGCTTGTGACCCACCATGTTCTCGGTCACGTAAACCGGGATGAACTTGTTCCCGTTGTGAACCGCGATCGTGTGGCCCACGAAGCTCGGAGCGATCGTGGATGCCCGCGACCACGTCTTGAACACCTTCTTCTGTCCGCGAGAGTTCATCTCCTCGATCTTCTCGAGCAGCTTCTCGTCGATGAAGGGACCCTTCCTGACACTTCTCGGCATCTTCTTCCTCTTCCGTCCGAAGTCGGCACGCGGGATCACCGCGGTCCGCGGTGGTTACTGGGTCGCCTTCCCGCGGCGACGTCCGCGAACGATGTACTGATCGGACTTCTTGTTGCGCTTCCTGGTCTTCTTTCCCTCCGGCTTCCCCCACGGCGATGTGGGAGGGCGTCCACCCGAACTGCGACCCTCCCCTCCCCCGAGCGGATGGTCGACGGGATTCATCGCGACCCC
>JAHEKL010000298.1 GCA_024638345.1 Gammaproteobacteria bacterium
GTACGAAAGCATGCCGAGGGCCACCAGCGCCATGAACGTCAGAAGGGTCGGATAGGCCCATCGGATCCCGAGCTCGGGCATGTATTCGAAATTCATGCCGTACAGGCCCGCGAAAAACGACAGTGGAATGAAGATGGTGGCGATGATGGTGAGCACCTTCATCACCTCGTTCATCCGGTTGCTCACGCCGGACATGTACATGTCGAGCGCACCGGACAGTACCTCGCGCAACGTCTCGACGGTGTCGATGACCTGCACCGCATGGTCGTATACGTCACGGAGGTAGAGCTGCGTCTCTTCGGTGACGAGGCGCACCTCACCGCGATACATCAGCCCCAAGGACTCTCGCAGAGGCCAGATGGCCCGCCTCACCACCAGCATTTCGCGGCGCAGATGGTGGATCCGATGCATGTTCTCCAGGGTCGGATCGGTGAGAATCGTCTCCTCGATTTCTTCGATTCGGTCGCCAACCTCCTCGAGAATCCGGAAGTAGCTGTCGACGATGGCGTCGATGAGGGCATAGGCCAGGTAATCGGTACCCCGAGACCGAATCCGCGCCCTACCCTCCCGAAGCCGCGCCCGAATGGGCTCGAAGACGTCGCCCTGACGCTCCTGGAAGGAGAAGAGGTAGCCCGAGCCAACCAGAAGAGTGACCTGTTCCGAGTGCACCGCTTCGGTTTCGGTGTCGAAGTAGAGCATCTTCAAGGCGACGAGGAAATGGTCCTCGTAGTCCTCGACCTTCGGCCGCTGATGGGGCGAAAGGACGTCCTCCAGGGCGAGGCTGTTGAAGCCGAATCTACTGCCGATCCGCTCGATAATGTCGACCTCATGCAGGCCGTCGACGTTCACCCAGGTCACCGAAGGACCGACCGCCCGGTTGAAACACTCTCCGACGTCGTCGAGGGTCCGCTCCACCAGGTTGTCGGCATCGTAGTCGATGAGACGGATGAGCACGTTCTCGACCTTGCGCTCACCCGTGTGAACGAGTGTGCCCGGCGGCGACCCCGCCTTCTTGGTCGCCCTCTTCACCAGACGGCCAACGATCTTTCGCGGAGCGGTGGCGAACCCCGCGTGGCGCTCCTTGCGGGATCCCGTCCTCTCGTCCGATGATGACACGCTCGAAGCTCCCAGGATGTGAGACGCCGGCCCTATGGGGTGGATGCGGCTCAGGATGGACACCGGACGACCTCGGCGCCAGCCGCCTTCCCTTCACCACCGCCGCACATGAACCTACAAGAGCTCGGCTCAGCCATAAGGGACGGGCTCGACTTCCGGATCGTCGAGATCGGGGGAACGACGGTGACGGGAGCGTCGGTGGCGACATTCATCGTCATCGTCCTCATTTCCTTCTGGCTGTCGAGGGTGGCGCAGCGGGTCGCCATCCGCCTGCTCACGCGTGGCGGCCTGAGCGAAGAGAAGACGCTGGCTACAACCCGGCGCCTACTGCACTACGCGGTGATCATCGTCGGGCTCGGCGTCGCCCTCCAGTCGGTTGGTATCAGCCTGGCGACCGTCTTCGCCGCGGGAGCGGTGGCCGCCGTCGCCATCGGCTTCGCCCTCCAGAACATCCTCCAGAACTTCGTGTCGGGGCTCATCCTGCTGGGAGAACGATCCATCCGGGAGACCGACATCCTGGAAGTGGAAGGAACCGTCGTGCGTATCATCCGAATGGGAGCCCGGTCGACGGTGGCGCGTACCCGGGACGACGAGGAACTCATCATCCCCAACTCGATCCTCGTCCAATCCACCGTGAAGAATCTGACGCTCACCGACCCCGTCTACCGCATCCGGTCGCGGGTGGGCGTGTCGTACTCATCGGACATGACCCGGGTGGAAGACGTACTCACTTCGGTAGCTCGTAACCTCGCGGGGCGTCACGCCGACCGAGAGCCAGTGATCTACCTCGCGGACTTCGGCGACTCCTCCGTGGTGTGGGAAATCTCGGTCTGGCTCGCCGACCCCTGGAGGGGTCCCCAGTCGCGGTCGGACCTCAACAAAGCCATCTGGCACGGACTGAAAGAGGCCGGAATCACCATCGCCTTCCCACAGCTCGACGTACATTTCGATCCGGGTGTAGGGGTCGTCCGGGGCGGCTCCTGACGCAGGGTCGCCCCCCGGATTCCTCAGGGAATGTCGGGCGAACCCTCGCCCCGATTCGGTGTATCAGTGCCGTCGTGTCGGAAAAACCAAGTCTCGGGAGATATAAGCGATGGCGGACACCGTTCAGGCCCAGCTCGGAACCCACGAACGTCGACTCATGGAAAGCGAGTCGCGGTGGCTCCAGAAGGCCTTGTTCGCGCTTTCGAAGGCAGAAGACGACCGCACCAAGCTCGAAGACGCTCTCACGGGGACGCTTCCGCCCCTGGAAGTGCAGATCAAGGGCAAGTCGTTCGACATCGAAACCGTCCGTGAAGCCATGGTCGAGGCGGTACAACAGCGGAGCGAGACGCTTCGTTCGACGCTGAAGCGCGGGAGTGCGGTTACCCGCTGACCCGCATCCCCATCGCGTAGCGAGCCGAACGGTGACCGCTGCACCCGAGGCCCCCCGAGAAGACAGGACTCGGGGGGCTTCTTCGTCCACCGTCGATGTTACGGTGATCGGTGGCGGGATTGTGGGAATGGCCACGGCCCGGGCTCTTCTGAGACGAGGAGTCGGGCGGGTGCGGCTCATTGAAAAAGAGTCCGCCGTTGCCCAACACCAGAGCACTCACAACAGCGGCGTGCTCCACGCCGGACTCCAGTACCGGCCAGGTTCGGAGAAGGCACGGCTCGCCCGCCTGGGTATCCGGGCCATGACCGAGTTCTGTCAGGAGCACGGGGTGGCCCACGAGGTTTGTGGCAAGCTCGTGGTCGCAACCTCGTACGATCAGCTTCCAAGGCTCGAGGAGATGTTGGCACGGGGGGTCCGCAACGGACTCCAGGGTCTGCGAAGACTCGAACCCGCGGAGGCGCGCGAAGTCGAACCTCACGTCCGATGCGTCGGCGCGATCCTGGTGCCGGAGGAAGGGATCGCCGACTTCGCCGGAGTCTGCCACGCCCTCGCGGCCGAGCTGGGGTCGGGGGGATGCGATGTCGTGACGGGAGCCGAAGTCATGGCGTTGGTGCGAGAGGGCGAGGCATGGCGCCTCGTCACGTCGGCCGGTGACTTCGAGTCGAAGGT
>JAHEKL010000299.1 GCA_024638345.1 Gammaproteobacteria bacterium
ACGACGGCATCGTCCACGACGTGGCGCTTCAGGATCTTCCCGTGGTGTTCTGCATGGATCGCGCTGGAATCGCCGGACCGGACGGACCTACGCACCATGGGGCCTTCGATATCGGCTACATGCTCACGGTGCCCGGGATGAGGGTCACCGCCCCGAAGGACGGCTGCGAGATGTTGGCGCTACTTCGTCTGGGGCTGTCCCTCGACGACGGGCCGTTCTCGATTCGCTGGCCGAGGGCTGCCGTGCCCGAGGAAGTGCCTGCGGTCGACCAGATACCCGAGATCCCCGTGGACACCTGGGAGATCGTCCGCGACGGGTCGGACATCGCCATCCTCGCGGTCGGGACGATGGTGGGCACTTGCGTGGAAGCGGCGGAGCTTCTGGTTGGGGAGGGTGTCGCGGCGACGGTGGTCAACTGCCGTTTTCTCAAGCCCTACGACCACCACCTCCTCGCGAGGGTCCTGGGATCCCACGGCACGATCTTGACGGTCGAGGAGGGCGCGCGCTCGAACGGCTTCGGAGCGTTCATCGCCCGCGAGATCTTCGATGACGAGACCCTCCGAAATCCCACGAGCTTCGGTACTCTCGGAATCCCCGACCGATTCGTGGAGCACGGCCCGCGCGATGTTCTCCTCGCGGACATGGGTCTGAGCGCCGAGGGAATCGCGGAGCGTTCGCTGGATCTGCTCGGTCGGGGGCGTGGCCTCCTTTTTCAAGATCCGGATGAGGGGGCCCGGGAGAGCGCGTGAGCCTCCGCGATGGTGCGAAAGCAACTCCGCTCGCGGGCGGATTCCGTAGAGTGGGTCTGGTCGGGCGCCAGCCCGACGAGCATCTGGAGGACGTACTCCGCCGAGTGCGGGACTTCGCCGGAGATCACGATCTGACCCTGTTCCCCGAGCCGGCCCTTTGTGTAGGCCCGCTCTCCTCCGTGGAACCTCTCGCCGAGCCGTCGGACATCGATCTCCTTTTGACGTTGGGGGGAGATGGAACCCTGCTTCGCGGTGTTCGGGAGGTGGCCGGTGACGGAATTCCGGTGTTGGGTGTGAATCTCGGTAGCCTGGGGTTCCTGACCTCGGTCCGGCCCAGCGATCTGGAAGGTGCTCTGACGGCGGCGCTCCAGGGCGAGGCCTTCCTCGACCCTCGGTTCACCCTCGAGGGCCGAATCGTGCATGGGGATGGGTCCGAGGGGCCCCGACTCTGGGCCTTGAACGATCTCGTTCTGCACAAGGGTGGCGTCGCCCGGGTGGTCCGGCTGGATCTCGAGGTCGGCCGAGAAGAGGAGCGTGAGGAGATCGGGAGCTTCTCGGGAGACGGCGTGATCGTGGCCACTCCGACCGGGTCGACGGCGTACTCCCTCTCGGCCGGCGGTCCGATCATCGCTCCGACGATGGACTGTATCGTGGTGACTCCGATCTCTCCTCACACCATGGCAATGCGCCCTCTGGTCCTGCCGGACCACGTCCGTCTCACGATACGAGCGCTCGGACAGTACGAGGAACTCGTGGTCACGGCGGACGGTCAGGAGGCCGTGCCCCTTGGAACGGGAGACCGCGTGGTGGTGGAGAAGGGAAGCGAGCGTGTATCGCTCGTTCGCTTCCGGGGCCAAACGTTCTTCGGGACGCTGCGGAGGGTGCTCAACTGGGCCGTTTGACCGATCGATGCTGATCGAGCTCCGAATCCGCAACTTCGCCGTGATCCGGGATCTGGCCCTCGAGCTCGGCCCGGGGCTGAACGTGCTCACGGGCGAGACGGGTGCAGGAAAGTCGATCATCGTCGGGGCGCTGTCGCTCCTGCTGGGGGAACGTGCTTCCGCCGATGTCGTTCGGATGGGTGCCGAAAGCGCACGTATCGAGGCGGTCTTCGACCTCGCAGCACGTCCGAAGTTGCGAGAGCGTCTCGGAGAGCTGGGATTCCCACTCGAGGAGGACCTCCTGCTGCTCCGGAGGGAAGTGCAGGCGGCGGGCCGAAACCGTGCCTGGATCAATGGCTCACCCGCGACGGCGACGGCGGTCGGGGAGTTCGGACGGGCCCTCGTAGACCTGCATGGTCAGCACGAGCATCAAACGCTCCTCGATCCGACCGAGCAGAGAGGAATCCTGGACGCGTTCGGTGCGGCCGAGGCCCTCGCCGGATCGGTCGCGGAGGCGCACGCGCGCGTCGGTGCGCTCCGGGCAGACCTGAACGAGAGGACGGAGCGCCGCCGAGAGTTGGTCGCACAATCCGACTTCCTCCGGTTTCAGCTCCAGGAGATCCAAGCCGCGCGACTGGAGGAGGATGAGGACGTCCGTGTCGAGGAGGAGCTGAAGCGACTCGATCACGCGGAAGATCTCGCTCGTGATTCCGAGGAGGCCCATCAGCTGCTCTACGCCGGAGAGGGATCTATCTCGGATGCGCTGTCCCGGTCCAGGGAGCTGTTACGGCGGATCGCCCGCTTCGACGCGACCCTGGAGGAGCTGCGCGCCGAGGTGGACGAGCTGTACCATCGCTCGGTGGAGTTGGGACGGAGGGCGGGGTCCTATGCATCCGGCATCGATGTGTCTCCCGATCGCGCGGAGTCGCTTCGCAAACGGGCGGATCTGCTCTTCAGACTCAAGCGGAAATATGGGCCCGAGCTGTCCGACGTTCTGGGAACGAGGGAGCGCGTGGCGGCGGAGCTGCTCGAGCTGGACGACTCCCAGCTTCAGGTGGATCAGCTGGACGAGGCGATCCGGGAGGCGGAAGAGGAGCTCCGGGACCGGGCGGGCCAGCTTTCCCGGATCCGAGCGGACGCGGCCGCACGGCTGGAAAGCGCGGTCACCGAGGCCTTGCCGGAAGTCGGGATGCCCGCAGGTCGATTCTGCATCCGCCTCGAATCACTCGAGATCCCGGGCCCCGGCGGTGGGGAGAGGGTGCAATTCGTCGCCGCGCTCAACCGAGGATTCGAGCCCAAGCCGCTCTCGAAGATCGCGAGCGGTGGCGAGCTGTCGAGGGTCATGCTGGCTCTGAAATCGATTCTGGCGAAGGAGGATCGGGTTCCCACACTGATCTTCGACGAGGTCGATGCGGGGATCGGTGGCGTGGTGGCCACCGAGATCGCCCGAAAGCTCCGCCAGGTTTCCGAGCACCATCAGGTTTTCGTCATCACCCACCTCGCCCAGCTGGCTTCCCGTGGTCAGC
>JAHEKL010000300.1 GCA_024638345.1 Gammaproteobacteria bacterium
CCGTGGGTGCAGGTGTCTGTGGAGCTGCGGCTGCCCAAGCCGCGAACCAGACGGTCCCGGACATCTCGGCTGTCGAGGACTACACGCCCTGCGGTCCAGACGTCCGGTCCGAACTCGTAGTCGTGATTCGAGCGGGAGACGAGGTCTTCGGTGAGATCGATATCGCGAGCGAGGAAGAGTCGAGCTTCAAGCCCGATGACGAGGCGTCCGTTCAGGCGGTGACCGACAAGCTCGCGGAGCAGATCATGGCGGAGCGACGCTGACCTCCAGGGGGGTAGCACCCCTTCCATGGCCACGACCCACGCCCCCCCCCTCCTGGATGCTGTCCTCGTAGCACGCCTTCGATCGGTTGTCGGCGAGGACGGGGTGATCGAAGACCCGGACCGCCTCGTCGTCTACGAATCCGACGGTCTCACACAATACAGGCACGCCCCCGCCGCCGTTGTCTTCCCGAGGACCACCCGCGAAGTCAGCCAGGTTCTCCGCATCCTGCACGAGGCGGAGCGTCACTTCGTCGCTCGCGGGTCGGGTACGGGACTCAGTGGCGGCGCACTCGCCGTGAATGGAGCGATCCTGGTCGGAACTGGAAGGATGAATCGGATCTTGGAGATCGACGTGGAGAACCGACGGGCTCGTGTCCAGCCCGGAGTCATCAACGCCCACCTCACGCAGGCCACTCTTCCGCATGGGCTCATCTACGCGCCCGATCCCTCGTCCCAGTCGGCCTGTACGCTGGGGGGCAACGTCGCCGAGAACTCCGGGGGACCTCACTGCCTGAAGT
This sequence comes from Gammaproteobacteria bacterium, assembly GCA_024638345.1. Lineage (GTDB taxonomy): Bacteria > Gemmatimonadota > Gemmatimonadetes > Longimicrobiales > Gaopeijiaceae > JAAXGI01. Next base: position 782 of record JAHEKL010000300.1, read on the forward strand.
ACGGCGTGACTACGCGATACGTGACGGAGCTCACGGTTGTCCTGTCGAACGGTGAGATCGTACGTCTCGGCGGTCTGAGCGATCAGGAGGAGTCACCGGACCTGGTCGGGCTGTTCGTAGGCTCAGAGGGATGCTTTGGAATCGCCACGGAGATCGAGGTTGGGTTGATCCCCCGACCGGAGGCGGTCCGAACGCTCCTCGGCATCTTCGGCTCGATCGAAGATGCCGGCCGGGCCGTGTCGGACATCATGGCCCGGGGAATGCTTCCGGCCGCACTCGAGATCGTGGATTCGGAGACCATCCGAGCCGTCGAAGCGTCCGTGTTCGCCGCGGGCTATCCGGTGGATGCCGGCGCGGCGCTCGTCGTGGAGTTCGATGGGGTGGACGCCGGTCTCGATGCGGAGGTCGAGGAGGCTGTAGCCTGCTGTGAGGCTGCAAACGCGAGTGAGGTGAGGATCGCGACGAACGAGTCGGAGCGTGCGGCGCTCTGGGCGGGTCGTAAGAAGGCCTTCGGCGCGATGGGCCGTCTCGCTCCCGACCTGCTGGTCCAGGACGCGACGGTTCCGCGCACCCGTCTTCCCGAAGTCCTCGCGAAGATCGGGGAGATCGGAAAGCGATACGACCTCCTCATCGCTAACGTCTTCCATGCAGGGGACGGCAATCTGCATCCCAATCTGCTGTTCGACCGTCGGGATGCAGAGGAGGTGGAGAGGGTCGAGGCTGCCTCGCGCGAGATCATGGCTGTCTGCATCGAGGCGGGCGGAACGATCACAGGAGAGCACGGGGTCGGTCTGGACAAGAGACGCTACCTGCCTCTGGTCTGTTCGAGCGACGTGATCGACGCCATGCGTGCGGTGAAGGGCGCGTTCGATCCGTGGGGCCGCTGCAACCCGGGGAAGGTGCTCCCCGACCCGGAGGCCGATCCTGCTCCCACAGGCGCGGAGGCGATCCCGGCGGTGGGAGAACATCGGATCGCGGGTCGGAGCTCATGACTCAGCGCGTTGCCGGAACGGACCCCGAGCGGGTTCGCGAGAGGCTTGCGGTGGCGCTCGAGGCTGACGCGGTGTCGATCGAGGGCGAGATCACCGTCGCAAGCCCCTCGTCCGATCGTGAGGCCGGCGAGCTCCTCCGAATCGCGAAGGAGGAGCGCTGGCGAGTGCTTCCTGCAGGGATGCAGTCTTGGCCCGGCCCTTTTCGGTCCCCTGACGAGCCGGCGTCACCGCTCGAGGAGCGGACACCCGAACTAGTGATCTCGTCTGAATCGATGCGAACGGTGGTGGACCACGAGCCCGGCGACCTCGTCGTGTCGGTCCAGGCAGGCGCTCGGCTGGGGGAGCTCCAGAGCGCGCTTGCTTCCGAAGGCCAGTGGCTGGCGCTCGACCCACCGGGTGGGGAAGACGTCACGCTCGGCGGAATCGTGTCGACCGGGTTGGGGGGGCCGTTGCGTGCCCAGTACGGCCGCCCGCGTGACCACGTGCTGGGTCTCACCCTCGTGGACGGTCGGGGACGGGTGCTTCGGATGGGGGGGCGCGTGGTGAAGAACGTGGCGGGATTCGATCTCGTCAGGCTCGCTACCGGAAGCTGCGGCTCCCTGGGCCTGGTGACCGAGATCACCTTCCGATTGCACCCCAAGCCCGAAGCCGATCGCACGCTCGTCTGGCATCGCAATTCCCTCGTGGAGGCGTGGGGGTTGGGTAGACGTTTGGTTGCGCTTCCGCTTCCAGTCGCCGCCGCCGAACTGCTCTGGGGAGATTGGCCAGTGCCTCTGGAGGCAGGAGAGGTTAGCGTCGTGATCCGGTTGACCGGCTCCGACGAGGCGGTCCATCGGATGGTCGAGGTCCTGGAGAGGGATGGAGGTAGAGCCGACTTGGACGCGACTGGGGAACCGTCCGTCGCCATCGCGCTGGCGATCTCGGCGGCGCTCGGAAAGAATCAGGAGGCCTTCCGACTGCATGCGCTTCCGGCCTCCGGCCGCGAGCACCTGGCGGACTTGGAACGAATACCTGCGGAGCGCGTGGCCCTCCACCTCCTCAGTGGCACGTTCCGGGGGGGGCTCGCGCAACCAGCGGAAGTCTCGTCGAGCCAGGGGTTGGTCGCGATTGCCGAGCGAGTCGGCAGCCGGCAGGGCAGCCTGACGGTCACGCCTGGACTGAGAGGAGAAGGGCGGGGCCCGTTGCCGCCTGGCCCGTCCCAGCCCGAGGCTAGGCTCCGTTCGGACATCCTCAAAGGGTTCGATCCGGGCGGGATTCTACCTGGGGCATGGCGAGACGGGTGGCTGCGACCGGATTCGGCGGGGTCGTGAGCCAAATCGCGACGGAGTGTTGAAGATGTCGGCGTCCACCGAGCCAATGGCGAATCTCGCGGACAC
>JAHEKL010000301.1 GCA_024638345.1 Gammaproteobacteria bacterium
AGCGGAGAACGCAAGGCGAGGTGCGCGATGACCCATACGTGCAACCGGTGAGGAACTGAACGCTAGAACGCCAATTGCAGATTGACGAGGAGTCGGGGGTCACCGTCGAAGCCTTCGAGCGGCAGAACGACATTGACCTGTAGCTCGGTCGCCGCCGTGGGCCAGAGGTTCCACCCCGGAATCAAGAGCGTCCGGACGTCCCCGGCCACGCCGGTATCGAAGTGATCCAGGCGCACGAGAAGTTGACCGTTCTCCTCCATCACATAGCCCAACGTCGCAAAACCCCCCCATGGGTCGTCGGGCGTACCGATCCGCCCGTCTCCGATGTGAAACTCACCGGACGTCATCCAGGCGCCTTGGGTGAAGAGCACGTCGAAACCGACAAGGGTGCGCAGGGCCGAGAAGGTCGGGTCGTCTTCTGGATCGAGAACGCGACGATCCCCGTTGCGGGCCGCGTTCACCGCGACCTCGAGGCCGTCTCGCTGCCAGCCCACACGGGCTACCCCCATCATTTCGCCCCGCGGGTTGCCTCTTACCCCGGCCCCGCCATTGAACACGCCGACGCTGTAGCTGAGCTCCTCGGCGAGGGGCCCCCGGATCGCCACCCCGAGGGCGCGGTTCGGAGCGAGCGCAGTGACCGACTGCGACCGATTCACGAAATCGATGCCCCCCGCTCCGGTGAGGAACTCCCGGCTGTAAGGGGTCTTGAAGCGGCCCGCATCGATCGCTAGCGAGGGATGGGCGTTGAAACCGATCCGTGCGTCCAGGAGGCTACCGAAGTTCGACTGGAGGAAGTACTCGAAGCCTCCATCCAGGCGTCCTCCGAGGCTGAACCGGAAGTTGGCGACGGAAAACCCGCTTTCGCCGGGGAAGCTCCGATCAGACTGCGCATCGCCAACGAACTGAAAAAGCACGCCGAGGCTGATCGGCTCACTCTTCACACGGCTCTGCAACTGATCCCAGAGAGGCTCCTGGGCAGAACCCTGGGAAGGCAAGAGAAGCCCGGCGCACACCGCAACGGAACGGAGCTTCATGAAGCGGCTCTCTGGCCTTCGGGGAAGAAGGTGAGGTGGTTGATCGTTTCGAACGGTAGGTCCACTCCCGCGGACCGGAGGGCCTCGAAAACCCGCTCGCGGAGTTCGAAGCGCTTTGTGATATGCTTGCGCTCGTCGTGGAGCCATCCGCGCAGGGTCACCAGGACGTTGTAGTCGTTGAGCTCGGAGACGACATCTCGGGCGCCGGCTTGTCCATGTAGTCGGGGTCGCCGGCAATCACGCCGAGGAGGAGCGCACGGACCCGGCCGAGGTTCTCCTCCACGCCGACCGTGATCGGGACCTCGATCCGGAGGTGAGGGAAGTTCGTGTAGGATGCTACGGTCGAGTTGACGACCTCGGCGTTGGGGATCGCGAGCATCTTGCCCTCGACAGTCACAACTCTCGTGGAGCGCAATGTAATCCGGTCGACCCGGCCATACTTGCCGCCGATCTCGATCAGGTCCCCGAGCACGAAGGGACGATCCCAGAAAATGAAGACACCCGAAATGATATTCGAGAGCGCGTCGCGAGCCGCAAATCCGATAGTCAGGCCCGCCACTCCGAGGCTGGCGATCAGCGAGGCCGTGTTGATCCCAAGCTCGGCAAGGGCGGCTACGACGCCCAGGGTGAGGATCACCACGCGCATGACGGTCTGAAAGAACGTCCGGCCAGTCTCGTCGACATCGATGCGCTTCAGAAGCGGCACAAGGACGATCCGAATCCCGCGCCAGAGGAAGTAGTAGACCAGGAAGGTGAGTACGGCAAAGACCAGGTTCTCGGCCCAGTTCGCGATGCTTTGAGCAAGGAGCTCCGGGTCGAACGTCTCGGCCAGACGTGTGCGCATTGCGCCCAGGAATTCGTTCATCGTGGGGTTCCCTTTCGGGCTTGGAATGTGGTTGGTCTCTCGGATGGCCCTCCACGTTGTCTGAGAATAGCAGGGAGTGGGCGGAGTCCCGCCCCAACCGTCCGCGCACCCGAACCCAATCGCCAAGCGGTTCCTAGGGGTAGTCCGAGAGGGCCATGTAACGTCGCTCGTCCCCTCCGACCGGCCCCGCCCCCATTTCCGCCCGAATGCCTTTAACCCCGGCCGGCACGCCCACCGGAGGGTCCATCCCTCCGAATGCGAGCACACTCACGGGTCGACCCCACAAGGGCCGATTCGAATGGTCGAGCACGATCGTCGCTGGCAGCGCCCTGGCGGCCACTGAGGGACGATCCCGTGGGGCGGGCTCATCTCTCCCGCAGTACCGCATGAGCCGCCGCCAAACGGGCTACGGGAACCCGAAACGCAGAGCAACTCACATAGTCGAGGCCCACCTCATGGAAGAAGGCCACCGACCTGGGGTCCCCTCCGTGCTCCCCACAGATGCCGATCTTCATACCGGGCCGGGCCGCGCGTCCTTCGGTGACGGCCACTCGGATCAACCGACCCACCCCCTCCACGTCCAAATGGTCGAAGGGGTTCTCGGGGAGGATGCCCCGATTGAGGTACTCGACCAGAAAGGCGCGCTCTGCGTCGTCGCGGGAGATCCCGTAGGTCGTCTGGGTCAGGTCGTTGGTCCCGAAGGAGAAGAACTCGGCCTCGAGGGCGAGCTGGCCCGCGGTCAGTGCGGCCCTGGGAATCTCGATCATCGTTCCGAAGCGGTACGGGATCTCGAGCCCTTCTCGGTCCATGACCGCCCGCGCTTCTTCGTCCAATACGGCATGCTCGACTCGAAGCTCGTTCGCGTGGCTGGTGAGAGGCACCATGATCTCGGGGCGGGGATCCATCCCCTCCTTCTTCACCGCGCAGGCAGCCTCGAAAACAGCCCGAACCTGCATGCGAATGAGCTCCGGCAAGCGGATGCCCAGGCGCACCCCCCGAAGGCCGAGCATGGGATTCTCTTCCCTGAGGTCCTCGATGCTGTCGAGAAGGGCCTGCTTGTCGCGCAGCTCATCCGAGCCCGCCGCCTTGTGCTCCAGTTCGAGGACGTCCCTCAGCACCTCGTCGTACTCTGGGAGGAACTCGTGAAGGGGCGGATCGATCAGCCGGATGACGACCGGAAGACCGTCCATGACCCGGAAGACCTCGGCGAAGTCGCTCCGCTGCAAAGGCAGCAACGCCTTGATCGCCCG
>JAHEKL010000302.1 GCA_024638345.1 Gammaproteobacteria bacterium
TCCATCGACGAAATCGCCGTCTTCATCGAGTAGCGAAAGGGCGAAGCAACTGCCATTGTCCGCGGTCGTCTTCGCTCATCGAAGATTCGCTCATCGAATATAGGAGCCCCGTGGGACAGGACATCACAGGTCTGGCTCGGACGCCGGCCGACACCCGAGCCTTCACCAAAGCCCTGCTCAGGGACATACGAGCCCTCGAGCGCATGCTGAGCGACGGCGCATTCGAGACCGGGATCCGGAGGATCGGGGCGGAGCAGGAGATGTTTCTGGTCAACGAGGCGTGGCGGCCGCTGAGTGTAGCCCTCGACGTTCTCGAAGAGGTGAAGGGGCCCTACACCACCGAGCTTGCCCTCTACAACCTCGAGGCCAATGTCGAGCCGAGGGTGCTCGAAGGACGGTGTTTTCGTGATCTGGAGACTCGCCTGAACGAGCTGGTGGCTCACGCCAGAGAAGCCGCGAACGGGCTAGGAGCGGAGATCGCGTTGACGGGGATCCTGCCGACGTTGTCGAAGTCCGATGTGACCCTGGAGAATATCACGCCGCGGACACGCTACCACGCACTCAACGAGGCCTTCGCGAAGGCACGGGGAGGAGAGCCGTACAAGCTCAGGATCCAGGGGAGCGACGAGCTCTATACGGAGCACCAATCGGTGATGCTCGAGTCGTGCAATACGAGCTTCCAGGTCCACTTGCAGGTCGTACCCGACGAGTTCGCGACCATCTACAACATCGCCCAACTGGTCACAGCGCCGGTCATGGCCGCCGCGGTGAACTCGCCCATACTCTTCGGGAAGCTGCTCTGGGACGAGACGCGGATCGCTCTCTTCCAGCAGTCCATCGACACCCGGCGGGGATCGGTCCACGTGCGTGATCTCTCGCCTCGGGTGCGTTTCGGCGAGGAGTGGATTTCGAACGGGCTCATGGACCTCCTTCAGGAGGACGTCACCCGCTTTCGGGTGCTGCTCACCCGGGAAGTAACCGAGGACCCCATCGCACTTCTCGAGTCCGGTGAGATGCCCACGCTTCAGGCGCTGACGCTCCACAACGGGACCGTCTATCGGTGGAACCGGCCATGTTGGGGTGTGAAGAACGGTGTCGCCCACATCCGCATCGAGTGCCGGGTGCTCCCGTCGGGCCCGACCATCGTGGACGAAGTCGCCAATGCCGCCTTCTGGATCGGTTTCGTGCTGGGAGGCCTGGAGGAGTACGGAGACATCCGATCCAGGATTGACTTCGCCGACGCCAAGTCGAACTTCCTAGCCGCTGCGCGGAACGGTCTCAAGGCCGGCTTCCGATGGCTCGACGGTCGAAGCCGAAGCGCGCCCCATCTGATTCTCGAAGAAGCGCTGCCCATAGCCCAGGCGGGACTGGCCGGCGCCGGAGTCGATCCTGGAGACATCGAGCGTTACCTGGGGATCATTCGGGATCGGGTGAAAACGGAGGGGACAGGAGCTCGATGGATCGTTCGTTCCCTTCGGGGCATGCAGGGGCACGGGACCAGGTCGGAGCGGCTGGCAGCCATCACCGCCGGTACGGTCAGGCGTCAGAAGGACGGAGCGCCGTGCCATACGTGGGACGATGCGGATATTCACGAGTCGGGAGGCTGGAAACTGACGTACGAAAGGGTTGAGCAGCTCATGACGACGACGCTCTTCACGGTGCACGAGGAAGAACTCGTGGACATGGTCGCGTTCATGATGTCGAGAAACCGCATCCGACACGTTCTCGTGGAGGACGATGCCCACAAGCTGGTGGGAATCGTCTCGTACCGGTCCGTTCTCCGGCTCATGGCCGAAGGCTTCGAAGGTTCCGTAGAAGCGGCACCTCCGGTCCGCGAGGTCATGGAACGTGATCCCCTCACGGTGGCGCCGGAGACTCCTACCCTGGCGGCCATCGACCTCATGCGTGAGAAGCGGGTGTCCTGTCTCCCGGTGGTCAGCGACGACAAGCTCGTCGGCATCGTCAGCGAGACCGATTTCATGCCCCTGGCATACGATCTCCTTGAAGAACGGTTGGGAAGCTGAGCCGATGTCGGAGGCGGGTGTGGCCGAGATGACCACGGGCACCGAGGTCGCGGGTCGGCGGCTGGGGCAGGCGGGTGGGCAGCGCCCGGGTCCGACGCTTCTGTGCGTCGCCGGAATCCACGGTAATGAGCCCGCCGGAGTCCACGCGGTCCGCCGTGTTCTGACCGCCCTCGAGGGCCGGGGAGACCAGATTCACGGCCAGTTCGTGGCGTTGGCCGGGAATCTGGAGGCGCTCCGCCACGGCCGTCGTTTCGTGGACCGGGATCTGAATCGGGCGTGGACATCGGAGCGGATCGTCCAGCTTCGGTCCGGTGACGCCGACGGCCGAACAGTCGAGGACCGCGAGCAAAAGGAGCTGCTTCAGGCGATCGCGGATGTCCTCGCCGACGCCGATGGACCTGTCTACGCTCTCGACCTCCATACCACCTCGGGTCCTGGCGGCGTCTTCTCGGCCTTTACCGATTCGCTCCCCCACCGCGACTTCGCGGCCGCCTTCCCGGTGCCGATGATCTTCGGCCTCGAGGAGCTCGTCGACGGCACGCTCCTCAATCTCCTCAGTGAGCACGGCATCGTAGCCGTCACTTTGGAATCAGGGCAGCACGAGGAGCCGGCCGCCGTGGATCGGGCGGAGGCGGCTCTCTGGATCGCGCTCGTCACTGCTGGACTTCTCCCCGAACACGCGGTGCCCGAGTTGGTGGAGGCCCGCAAGCGTCTCGAGAGAGATGTCGAGCACCTCCCTCGGGCCCTGGAGATGCGTCAAAAGCGCGACGTGCTCGACGGTGACGGGTTCGTCATGGAGCCCGGCTATGCCAACTTCGACCCCGTGGAAGCCGGCGAGGTGGTGGCTCGCGATACGCAAGGTGAAATCGTCGTCGAGGAAGACGGACGGCTGCTTATGCCCCTCTACCAGGAACAGGGCGAGGACGGCTTCTTCCTGGTGCGGGAGTTCAGCCCATTCTGGATGAGAGCATCGGTGGCGATGCGGCAGCTGGGCCTGTCCCGAATCGTGACGTGGCTGCCTGGCGTCAGTCAGCTGGGCGACAGTTCCGACGAGGTCATCGTGGACAAGCGAATCGCCCGCTTCTTCGCCCGTCAGCTCTTCCACCTTCTCGGTTTCCGGCAG
>JAHEKL010000303.1 GCA_024638345.1 Gammaproteobacteria bacterium
CGCGCCAGGGCCGGGCTCGGTCGGCTGCGTTGCCGCGGGCAGTTCGCTATCATTAACGAGTGCTCCCACTTGAGGCACCGACTTGAGGCACCGAAGCTGGAGTTCCAGGGAAACACTCGGTTGCCGGACGGCAGCGCAAGGACGAGTCGCGACGTGAAGCTCAACTTCCGGAACGGGACCGCCCGATCGGGTCGCGCCCCCGTCGGGCTTCTTTTCGTTTGGACCATTGGTGTCCTCGCCGTGGTCGCCGTTGCGACGATCCTCTGGGAAATGCGCACGTCGACGCTTCAGTCGCGATGGTTCACGCAGATCGCGGAAGAGGTCGACTTCGAAGTCGACGAGGGTCCCTCCGCCGATATCGTCTTTCCAGGAAGCGCGCCCTACGACGATCGGCTAGGCTACTCCCGTCTTCCCGATTTGATCGAGCGGGCTGCTGAGCGTGGCTTCGAGGTCGTCGAGCAGGCGCGGGTCTCGGAGCGCTTCAGTCAGCTCGTCCGGGAGTGGGGTCTCTTTCCGGTATACCGAGAAAAGACGAGCGCAGGGCTCTCGGTTGTGGATCGACGGGGAGATGACCTGTTTCGCGTCCGCTATCCCGAGCGCACATACGCCGAATTCGAGTCGATTCCTCCTGTCATCTGGCGCACGCTGCTGTTCGTGGAGAATCGCAGCTTGCTCGATTCTACCCAGCCTCTCAAGAACCCTGCGGTGGAGTGGCCTCGTCTACTCCGGAGCACCGCGGACCTCGGGCTCCGCGCCCTCGGGCGGGAAGGGAGCATCGCCGGAGCCAGCACTCTCGCCACGCAGATCGAGAAGTTCAGGCACTCTCCGGACGGGCTGACGAGCTCGCCGCGAGATAAGCTCACACAAATGGGCACGGCCTCTGTCCGGGCGTATCTGGATGGAGCGGAGACGATCGAGGCGAGGCAGAGGGTCGTCTTGGACTATCTCAACTCAGTCCCGCTCGCGGCTCAGCCCGGAGAGGGCGAGATCACCGGCATCGGCGACGGAATGTGGGCCTGGTACGGTCGAGAGCTGGAGGAGGTGAACCGCGTTCTCGGCTCCTCCGACGGGCCTGCACTTTCCGAGACGAGCCCGCGGCACGAGGCACGGGAGTCGGCGGAGGGGGACGAAGCTTCAACGCCGACACCCGACCCGGTCGAGGGAGAGTCGCCTTCCGCGTCGACACCCGGCCAGGCAGAGGAAGACGAAGCCTCAACGCCGACACCCGACCGGCCGGACGACGCGGATCCCGGCACGATCTATCGCGAGGTCTTGAGCCTCATGCTCTCGCAGCGTAGGCCCACCTACTACCTGGCCAGGGCCGCGGGCAGAGAAGCCCTTCAGGACCTGACGGATCGTTACCTGACGATTTTGGAGGAAGTCGGAGTCATCTCACCGGAGCTCGCCCGGGCCTCCCTGAGAGCCCGCACGGAGCCCCGATCCAGGCCCCCCGAGCGCGCGCCGGTCTCCTTCGTCGAGCGAAAGGCCGCCAATGCGGTTCGGGGACAACTCCTGGGCCTGCTCGGTTTACCGGGGCTCTACGATCTCGACCGGCTGGATCTGAGCGTGCGGACAGTCGTCGACGGGAGCGCGCAGCAGTCGGCGACGGACTTCATCGTGAGCTTGGCGGACGAGGGGTTCGTCCGAGAACGCGGGCTGAACGGGTACCGGCTGCTCGATCGTGGGGATCCCTCCCAGGTCGTCTATTCCGTGGTGATCCACGAGCGAACCGAACAGGGGAATTTCGTTCGCGTCGAGACGGACAACCTGGACACGCCGTTCAACCTGAACGAGTCAGCGCGACTCGAGTTGGGATCTACCGCGAAGCTCAGGACGCTCGCCAGCTACCTCAGCGTCGTGGCCGAGCTGCACGAGCGGTTCTCGGAGGTCCAGGCCGACTCGCTGAGGGCGATCACGATCTCGGATAACGACCCGCTGGCCCGCTGGGCGCGTGGTCAGATTCTCCTCTTTCCGGCGATCGAGCTCCAGGAGCTCCTGCGCAGATCTCTCTCGCGCACCTATTCGGCGAATCCGTCCGCGCGATTCGTCACCGGGGGTGGCGTCCAGACCTTCTCGAACTTCGACAATACCTACAACCAGCGGAGCATCACCGTTTCCGAGGCGTTCCAACAGTCGGTGAATCTGGTCTTCGTGCGCATGATGCGGGACATCGTCAACTACTACGTCTACCGCCAGCCGGGCTCTGCCGCTCACGTGCTTGAGGAACCGGAGTCGCCCCTTCGTACCGAATACCTCCAGCGCTTCGCCGACCGGGAGGGTACGCAGTTCATCAACCAGTTCCTGCGAAAGTTCGAGGAAAGGGGCCGATCCGAAATCCTGCGCGCGCTCATCCAGGATCGGAGGTTGAGCCCGCAGCGCACCGCTTGGGCATATCGGAGCGCTGCACCGAACGCTTCTCTCGCGGAGTTCGAGGAGCTACTGAGGAGCAGCCAGACCGATCTGGATCTGGCGCCCGGGACCATCCAGGACCTGTTCGAGCGGGCCGATCCCCTGATCTGGGATCTGGCGGACCTCGGCTATCTCGCTTCGGTCCATCCCCTCGAACTTTGGCTCGCGCGCTATCTGATCGAGCATCCCGAGGCGGATCGCGAGGATATCCTGCGTGAGAGCGCCCAGGCACGACAGGACGTCTACCGGTGGCTGTTCCGAACCAGTCGACAGGGCGCTCAGGATCAGCGTATCCGGTTCCTGCTGGAGGTGGAGGCCTTCACCGAGATCCTCGCGGGATGGCGTGCGGTAGGATACCCGTTCTCCAACATCGTTCCGTCGTTGGGTACGTCGATCGGAAGCTCAGGGGATCGACCCGCGGCGCTCGGTGAGCTCGTGGGAATCATCGTGAACGACGGGGTGCGGGTCCCCGCGTATCGCGTACGGGAGCTGCATTTCGCACGAGGAACCCCGTTCGAGACCCGGATGGTCCGCGGACCGGCAGTAGGCGAAAGGGTCATGCGCCCCGAGGTGGCTCGCACGCTCCGCGAGGCGATGGTCGGCGTGGTCGAGCGGGGGACGGCCAGGCGGATCAGTGGCGTGCTCCGCGGATCCGACGGAGAGCCCTTGGTGGTGGGAGGAAAGACGGGCACCGGGGACAATCGTTATCGGACCTTCGGCCCCGG
>JAHEKL010000304.1 GCA_024638345.1 Gammaproteobacteria bacterium
TTCATCCACGACCTCCCCGACAAAGGTGAGTGACGGGTCCTCGACGTCGCGATAGCCCTGCGCGACCTCGTGCGACGAGAGAGCCGTTCCGCAACGAGGGCAGTACGGGACGCTCTTGTGTCCGCGATACAGCAGGCCCTTGTCGGCGCACGTCTTCAGGATCGCCCACACGGACTCGATGTAGCTCGTGTGGAAGGTTACGTAGGCACGCCGGTACTCGAGCCAGTATGCGATCCGCTCGCTGAGTTCCTCCCACTCCTCCTGGTACGTGAAGACCGAGTCCTTGCAGGCCTGATTGAACTCGGCGATTCCGAGCGCCTCGATCTCGGGCTTGCCGCTGATGCCGAGTTTCTTCTCGGCCTCGATCTCGACCGGGAGCCCGTGGGTGTCCCAGCCCGCGATCCGCGTCACGCTCTTGCCCTGCATCGCCCGGTGCCTGCAGACGAGGTCCTTGATCGTGCGGCTCAGGATGTGGTGGAGGCCTGGCCGACCGTTCGCGGTAGGGGGACCTTCGTAGAAGACGAAGCGTTCCCCATCGGCGTTCGCCGCGAGCGTCTGGTGGAAGAGATCCTCGTCCTTCCAACGCTTCAGCGTCTGCTCCTCGATTTCGAGGAGCCCCTTCGGCAACTCGGGATAGCTCATGTCCGGATGTCTACAGTTGGCCCACGACCCGCTCGATGAGCCGGGTCAGGTGGGGTTCGGCGGAAGTGGCGGCCTCGATGATCCTCGAGACGTCTGCTGGTTCGAGCGCGTCGGGCAGACACGCGTCGGTAATGATGCTGAGTCCGAGCACCCGCATGCTCATGTGTCGAGCGACGATGACCTCCGGTACCGTGGACATGCCGACGACGTCCGCGCCCATCGCGCGTAGCATGCGGTACTCTGCACGCGTTTCGAGGGCCGGGCCGGGTACCGCGACGTAAACCCCGCGGTTCAGGCGGATACCCATGTCCAGAGCGGCTTCCATGGCGCGCTCCTGAAGCGCCACGTCGTACGGTTCGGACATGTCGGGAAAGCGGGGTCCCAGTTCGTCGACGTTGGGCCCGATCAGCGGGCTATCGCCGAGCAGATTGATGTGATCGTCGATGAGGACGAGCTCGCCGACCTTCCAGAGCGGATTCATCCCGCCGGAGATGTTCGACACGACGAGCGTCTTCGCCCCCAGTCGGGCGAGCACCCGGATCGGGAAGGTCACCTCCTGCAGAGAGTACCCTTCATACCGGTGGAATCGGCCCTGCATGACCGCCACGGGCGTACCGTCGAGCGCACCGAGCAAGAGGCGGCCGGAGTGCGTCTCGACCGTGGGCACCGGAAAGCCGGGGAGCTCCCCATAGGGGATCGCGGCGTCGACGTCGATCATGTCGGCGAGCGCCCCGAGGCCGGTGCCCAACACGATCCCGACCCTCGGCTCCAGGTCGGAGTGGGATCGTACGGCTGAGGTCGACGCGTCGACCCTCGCGAGGAGGTCGCTCATGAGTCCGGAAGTGCGAAGTGTCGGAGCGTCAGCTCCGGCGATCCTTCTCGTCCGGATCGAAGAGAATCAGGTTGTCGTCGGTGATGCCCGGGGCCCGCGGGGGTGCGATCTCATCTTCACCCGACGGTGGAGCGTCGTCCGCTCCTGCTTCGGCCAGAACCGTCTCCAGGTTGGGCACGCCCTCGAACTCGGGTCGCGAGTCGCCGGCGACTTCATTGGCCGCATAGGCACCCGACGCTCCCGCCATCAGCTCGACCTCGAGGGAGAGCGGCTCGTCACCGACATCCGCCGGAGGCGCGACCGGTAGGCGGCTCGGCTCGAGGTCGGACACGTCTACGAGATCTCCGCCCGCCCCGTCAGGGGCGGTGTCGGCGACCGAAACCTCGTCCATGTCGGGGAGCTCGGGTTGAGACATCGCCTTGGACGGACCCTCGGAGGTTTCTTCAGCCTCCTCGTCGGACTCCGTCTCGATCGAGGCGTCCGCATCGTCTCCCGGAGCCTCCTCGACCTGCGGCTCCATCTCCTCGAGGTCCGAGGCCTCACGACTGGCCCCGAGGTCGAGGTCGATCGGGCGATCCTCGAGCGGGGTCCTCCCTTCCTCGACGTCGACGACGTCTAGCTCTCGCTGCAGCAGACTCCGAAACTCCTTCAGGAATCTGTCGCGCCGACGCTCCAGCTCCCCGAGCGCATCCTGAACCTGCTCGGCGTGGCGCTCGGTTTCGCGGATCTTCGCTCGCACGTCCGCGTCGGCTTCGGCCAGGATCCGCCTCGCCTCAGACTCGGCTTCCCTGAGCGCGTGATCGGCCTCCCTCTGGGTCTGCGCGCGGATATCGGCCCGGAGCTCCTGGGCCGTCACGAGCGCGTCCTGGACGGCCTGCTCACGTCCGGCCTGGGCGGAGACCTGATCCTGGAGCGTCTGCGTGCGCTCCCGCAACTTCAGGTTCTCGCGCACCAGTCCTTCCAGTCTTTCGGCGGCCAGCTCGAGGAAGACGTCCACCTCCTGCGGATCATACCCCCGCATGAGCTTCTTGAAGTCGCCGCGCTTGTTTCGAACGTCGAGCGGTGTCAGATCGATCATGTCGTACTACCTCGCTCTTTCCCCGAAGAGTGCTGTCCCGATCCGGACCATCGTGCTGCCCTCCCGGATCGCGACTTCCAAGTCATTCGTCATGCCCATCGACAGCTCCGAGCCGACGCGGCCCGAGGCCGAGAGCTCTTCGCCGAGCCGCCTCAGCGACGCGAACGCCCGGCCGAGGACCACCTCGTCGTCGACGAACGGAGCCATTGTCATCAAACCATTTACGCGTAATCCGGGCAATTCCGCCATGTTCGCGATGTCGTCCGCGGCGGATGCCGGGTCCAGACCGCTCTTGGAATCCTCGCCCGACGTGTTGACCTGCGCGAGGACGACCGCTTCCCGCCCCTCGTCCGAAGCCGCGTGTGAGAGCTTCGAAGCGAGGCGCAACGAGTCCACGGAGTGAATCACATCCGCCACGGACACCGCCCTGCGCGCCTTTCGGCTCTGGAGGTGCCCGATCATGTGCCAGCGCACGCCCTCCCGCCCGATGGCTTCGACCTTGCTCTCGAGCTCCTCGACCCGGTTCTCCCCCAGATCGGTGAGACCCGCTTCCAGAGCAGCCTCGATGGCAGCCA
>JAHEKL010000055.1 GCA_024638345.1 Gammaproteobacteria bacterium
CTGATCGCGCTGCGACGACTCCGGAGCGTCTCCACGCGCGTCGTCATCGGCGATGATCTCTTGCGGTCACGCGCCAGAGGAGCAGTTGAGCCATGATGTTGACGAGGATCGTGATCCCGAAGAGGATCAGCGCGATCTCCATGAGAGCGGAGAGATAGAGCTCGCCAGTCGCCTCCGTGAACTCATTCGCCAACACGGACGCCATGGTGTAACCGGGGGCGAACAGCGACGCGGAGATCTCGGGCCGATTCCCGATGACCATCGTGATCGCCATAGTCTCGCCCAGCGCTCGTCCGAGACCCAGAATCGCGCCACCGATGATCCCTGGCAGCGCGTAGGGCAGAGCCACCTGCCACGTCATCTCCCATCGGGTGGCCCCGAGTGCCAGAGCGGCCTCGCGCTGGTTCCGTGGGACCGCCTCCAGCACTTCGCGTGCCACTGCGGAGATGAAGGGGATGATCATGATAGAGAGGACTGCCGCGCCCGAGAGCATGCTGAATCCGTAGGCCGGTCCCTCGAAGAGGGGGATCATGTCCCCGAATCGACGGCTGATCGGTTCCTGGATGGCAAAACGCAGGAACGGGACCAGCACGAAGATGCCCCAGAGCCCGTAGACCACGGATGGGATGGCTGCGAGCAACTCCGTGGCGAAAGCGACAGGGCGGGCGAGCCAGCGCGGAGCCAGCTCGGTGAGAAAGATGGCCAGACCCACCGAGAGCGGCACCGCGATCAGCAGGGCGAGGAAGGAAGAGACGATGGTGCCGTAAATGAAGGGAAGCGCGCCGAACTCCCGTAGCACGGGGTTCCACTCCGAGCTGCCGATGAAGCTCCATGAGAATGCTCGAACGGAAGGCCAAGCCTCCTGTCCGATTCTCAGCACGATGAAAAAGAACAGCAGTGGGAGGGTCATCCCGAAGCACTTCAGGAGTATCCCGTAGATCTGATCCCCAAGGTTGCCCCGCGTCCGGGAGGGGATGAGCGTGCGCATCCCGCTTCTCCGGGTCGTTGCGGTCGCGGGCTGGCTCGGGGGGGTCATCCCAGGCGGACCGAGACCGGTTTGTCCCGGGACGACATCTCGAAGCTCCGATCTGGATCGATGACCCGGCGATTCTCAGGGCCGCACGTCACGACCTTCATCGCGTTCATCGCGCGGACCCGGATCTCCATCGTCAGGGGCGCGTAGTTCAGCGCGACGGCGTCGTCCGCACCCTCCAACAGGACCCACTCGATGAGATCGAGCAGCGCCTCCGCCCGGCGGCACTCCTCCATGTGAGGCGATACCAGGAGATACGTCCAAGAGGCGATCGGATAGGCGTCGGGACCCTCCGCGTTCACGATCGAGAGGCGGAAGTCGTCATTCTCCGGAATTCGCTCTGCGAGGCTGGCCGCTGCGGCGGTGGTCGCATCGATGGACGGCATCACGAAGGTGCCGCTCCGATTCTGGATCGCAGCCATGGGGAGGTCGTTCTGTCGTGCGTAGATCTGCTCCACGTATCCGATGGAGCCAGGCGTCTGGCGAACCTGACCGGTGACGCCTTCGTTTCCGCGAGCGCCCAGCCCCGTTGGCCAGCGCACCGCGTTTCCACGGCCTACGGCACCCAGCCAATCCGAGCTCACCTCGGACAGGTAGTCGGTGAAGACGTAGGTCGTGCCGGATCCGTCGGATCGGTGCACGGGAATGATGTCTCTGTCGGGTAGCGCGACACCGGGGTTCAAGGCTTGGATACGTGGGTCTTGCCACTGCTCGATCTCACCCAGAAAGATGGCCGCGATGGTCGAGGCATCCAGCCGAAGAGGGTCCTCCAGCCCGGGCAGATTGTACGTCACGGCTACCGATCCGATGACCGTCGGGATGCTCAGCGTGCCCGGAATCCTCGCCAGGTCCTCTTCCGTGAGGGGGGCGTCCGTGGCTCCGAAGTCGACGGTCTTCTCGATCATCTGACGAATGCCACCGCCGGAACCCACCGATTGGTAGTTGACACGCACAGGGTTCTCGGCCGAGTAGATCGAAAACCAGCGCGAATAGATGGGGTAGGGAAACGTCGCGCCTGCACCCGTCAGGGTGAGCTGGCTGCCGCTCGCCCCCGTTTCGCCGTTGGCCGCGCTCTCACTCGAGTCACGGCTCCAACAGCCTGCGACGCCCGTCATCATGAAGGCGACGATCAGTACTCCAAGTCCCTTGTTCAAGCGACACCTCGCTGTTCTGTCCGACGAACCTCTTCGAAGCGACCAGAGCCGTCGACCCTGGCCAGAGCGAGGATACCGCTTCTTGGTAACAGAACGGTATCAAGATGTCGTTCGCGACGTCACGACGCGCCGCTCACCTGTCCCTCGATCCCGCTGAACGATCAGGCTCCGTTTCCGAGGTTGCGAGCGATCAACGCTTCCGGGTCGGGATCGCGACCCATGAACGCGCGAAACAGGACATCCGGATCGTCTCGGTCGCCAGCGGAAAGAATGATGTCCAAGTACCTGCGTCCGAGCTTCGGGTCGAAGACTCCGGAATCTCGGAACTGCGTGAACATGTCGGCCTCCAGCACCTCGGACCAAAGGTACGAGTAGTAAGATGCGGCGTATCCGCCAGAGAAGATGTGAAGGAAGGAAGGGAGCGGGTGCGCCTCCGCGAAGGCGCGACTGGGGGAGAACGGCTCGAGCAGGTCCGAGACGAAGTCCAACGGATCCCCGTGGCGCGACAACTCGTATTCCGTGTGTAACGCGAGGTCGAGGGTTCCGAACCCCAATTGCCGCATCTGCCTCCACCCACCCATGAATCGCCGCGCCTTGAGCATGCGTTCGAACAGGCTGTCGGGGAATGCTTCTCCCGTCTCCCAGTGGCGGGCGAGCAGGTCGAGAGGCCCACGCTCCCAGGCCCAGTTCTGGAGGAGTTGTGAGGGCAGCTCGACCCAGTCCCAGGCGACGCTCACGCCGCCTCTGCGGGCGATCGGGACCCTCGACGTCAGGTGGTGAAGCAGGTGCCCGAATTCGTGGAAAAGCGTCTCCACGTCGCGGTGAGTCAGTAGGGCGGGTCGGTCTCCATCGCCGGGTGGGAAGTTCGCGCAGATTACCGCGAGATGCGGCTCGAACGAGCCGTCCGGTTGCGGGCCACCGTAGATGAAATCGTTCATCCACGCGCCCTGACGCTTCTCCTTGCGGGGGAAGAAGTCGGTGTAGAAGCCTCCGAGCAGGGTCCCCTCCTCGTCCCAAAGCTCGAAGTAGTGCGCGTCCTGGTGCCAGGTTTCCTGCACAGCCTTAGGCTTAACCCTAAGTCCGAACAGCTGTTCGACGATCTCGAACAACCCCTGCTGGACGGAGCCGAGAGCGAAGTACGGTCGCAGCTCTTCCTGATCCAGGTCGAAGCGCTCACGCCTCATCCGCTCGATGAGAAACGACACGTCCCACGGTTCCAGAGTCTCGATCTCGTGTCGTCGTGCGTATTGGCGAAGTTCCGCGAGATCTCGCTCCCAATACGGTCGCGTTCGCTCTGCGATTCCGGAGATGAACTCTCGCGCTCGAAGCCCCGATCCGACCATTTGCTCCTCGAGGCGGTAGTCCGGGAAGTCCGGGTAGCCGAGGAGCCGGGCCTTCTCTCGTCGCAGCTCCAAGATCTTCGGGATGAGCGGGCGGTTGTCCGTGGGGTCCTGGGTTCCTCGGGTCAGATAGGCGGAGTGGATCTCGGCCCGCAGGGCCCGATCCTCCGCATGTCGGAGCACCGCTTCGACTGAGGGCTGGTCCAGTGTGATGCGCCACCCTTCCTGACCCGCCTCGGAAGCGCTTGCTTCGAAGCGATTCTTGGCATCCTCCGGAATACCCCGGAGACGTTCGAGGTCCGTGATCGCGAGGGAGTAGGCGACTGTCGCATCGAGCACGTTCTCTGAGAAGGTCTGCCGCAGTCTCGCGAGCTCGACATCGATCTCCTCGAGCCTCTTACGATCCTCGGGGCCGAGATCGGCTCCCTCTCGGCGGAAGTCCCGAATCGTGCGCGCTAGATGACGGCTACGGAGATGATCCAATTCGGCGGCCTCTGCGCTCTTCTCGAGCCCCTTCAGGCGCCGCCATAGCCCTTCGTGGAGATAGACCCAAGACCAGAAGCGCGTGAGCTCAGGCAGGACTTCGCCCCAGGCCTCCCGGAGCTCGGGCGTCTCCGCGACTCCCAACAGGTGCAGTATCGGAGTCGTTGCCCGGCCGACACGCTCTGTGAGCTGATCGAGGGGTCCCAGGACCGTGTCCCAGCTGGGCGGAGACTCCTCTTCTGCCAGATGCTCGACGCGGACGCGGGCTTCCTCGAGTACCGTCCGAATTCCTGGAACGACGTGCTCCGCCCGGATCCGCTGGAACGGGATCGGAAACGAGACGTCCAGGAGGGGGTTTGCGGCTTTGGTCATAGGGGTGCTCGAGGGAAGCGATTCAGTCTTCGAATAGATGCCCGAGGCCAGCCCGGGCCTTCGCCATCTTTGGAGAAATGACGATCTGGCAGTAGGGTTGCTGCGGGTTTTTCCGATAGTAGTCGTCGTGCTCCGGCTCCGCCTCGTGGAACGTCTCGAGCGGGGCGAGCTCGGTGACCACCGGATCGGACCAGCGGCTCTCCGAATCCAGCTCCTGGATCAGCTCGCGAGCGATCCGCTCCTGTTCGTCGTCCGTATATAGGATGATGGACCGATATTGGGGACCCACGTCCGCGCCCTGCCGGTTCGGCGTCGTCGGATCGTGGATGGTGAAGAACACATCGAGCAGTGTACGAAACGAGATCACCGTCGAGTCGTAAGTGATCCTGACGACCTCCGCGTGCCCCGTGGCCCCCCCGCAAACTAGACGATAGGTGGGTTTCGGGTGGTGACCACCTGCGTATCCCGAGCTCACCCGACGCACCCCGCGGAGTCTCTGGAAGACCGCCTCCAAGCACCAAAAACAGCCCCCGCCGAGAACCGTGAACGCCTCGTCCTGACCAGCGTGCGTCACGGCGCGGCCCTGACGAGGTGGACCTCGGCCTCCCCGAAGATCTCCCGCAGCCCATGGAGCGCATCGGTCCCAGGGTCCACCTTCAGGCTTCTCGAGCGAAGCTTCGGTGTCGAATCAACGCCGTTCTTGAGGTGAACCTCGAGGGGAGCGGGCCCCGGGTGATCGTCCAGCACTCTACGAGCCTTGCCCAGGAGCTCCTTCGAGAGATCGCCTCCGGCCGGAAGATCGATTGCCACCGCGACCCGTCCGCTACTGACTACTTCGGCCAGCGGTAGTGCTCCATCAAGGAAGATCGGAGGGTCCTCCTCGTCGCGTTCCCGATTCGAGACGGTTCCCCGCAGGAGCACGACGGCATCCTGCTGAAGGAGGTCGCGAGCTCGGTTCCAGGCTTCCCCGAAGGCGAGAACGGATGCCGTGCCGCTGAAGTCTTCAACGGTCAGCCTGCCCCATTCCGAGTTGTCCTTCCTCAGGATCTGGCGCGTCACCTTGGTCACCACACAGGGGAGCTCGATATCCTGTCCCGAGAAATCGCGAAGATTCGTGGTGCGGACAGGCTCGAACGCCCGGGCCAGGTCTTGGAACCGATCGAGCGGGTGTCCCGAGATGAAGAACCCTACGGCCTCTTTCTCGCGGGCCAAGCGCTCTGCTTCGGACCACTTCGGAACGTCTGGCAACGCAAGGTGAGTCGGCTCGACCTCTCCAGTGACGGCCTCGAAGAGGGAGGCTTGGCCTGCGGCGGCTTCCAGCTCACGCGCCTGTACCTCCGCGTATGCCAGATCGAGTCCCGCCAGGAGTTGGGCGCGATGGCCGAAGGAGTCGAGTGCACCGGCCGCGATGAGCGCTTCGCAAGCCCGCTTGTTCAAGGCCCGAAGATCGATTCGATCCAGGAAATCGAAGAGGCTGGTGAACGGCTCCGAGTCCTCCCGGGCGGCGAGGATGGATTGCACGGCTCCCGCCCCGACTCCCCGCACCGCGCCCAGGCCGAACCGTACCTGGCCCTTCTCGGTGACGGTGAACTTCCAACCGGACTCGTTCACGTCCGGAGGAAGTACCTCGAGCGGCCGCTCCAACCCCGGAACGAACCGAGGTAGCTCGCGACACTCCGAGATGTACTTGACGACATCGTCGGTCTTGTCGAGCACGGACGAGAGAAGCGCCGCCATGTATTCCGCTGGATAGTGCGCCTTGAGCCAGGCGGTCTGGTAGGCCAGCACGGAGTAGGCGACGCTGTGACTCCGATTGAAGCCGTATCGACCGAAGGTCTCGATCTGCTCGGACAGCTGCTCGGCCACCTCTCGTTCCACACCCCGCTCGACCGCTCGTTGGACGAACTTGCCGAGCTCCGCGCGGATCAGCGCCGGGATCTTCTTTCCCACCGCTTTTCGGAGCACGTCCGCTTCGGCGAGTGAGAAGCCCGCGAGGATGTTCGCGATCCGCATGACCTGCTCTTGGTAGACGATGACCCCGTAGGTCGTGGACAGGGTCTTCTCCAGATCGGGATGCGGATAGCGCACCAGCTCCTGACCGACCTTCCTTCGGACATAGACATCGGCCATCCCCGAATCGAGCGGCCCGGGCCGTATGAGCGCGTTCGTGGCTACGAGGTCCTCGAACCGGTCACAGCGCATCGCACGGAGCTTCTCCGAAGCCAAGCTCGATTCGAACTGGAAGACACCGGCCGTGCCTCCCTTGGCCAACATCTCGTAGACGTCGGGGTCGTCTCGGGGGGCGACGTCCATGGTATCGTACGTCTGGTTCGAGACCGGGTCGCGGAGCTCTCCGCGGCTCCGCTTCACCATCTCCGTCGCGTCCTGAATGACGGTGAGCGTCTTGAGACCGAGGAAGTCCATCTTGAGCATTCCGACGTCCTCGAGGCAGTTCATGTCGTACTGGGTCACCACCACGGTGTCGGAGCCGTCGTTCGAGCTGCCCCCGCGGGTCTGCTGAACACACAGGGGGACGTATTCGTCGAGGGGGCCGGGTGCGATGACCACGCCGGCCGCATGCACCGAGGCGTGTCGGGACAGTCCCTCCAAGGTCTTCGAATAGTCGAACAGCTTCCGGTGGCGCTCATCCTGCTCGTAGAGCTTCTTGACGTCCGGGAGCTTCTCCACGGCCTGCTTCACGGTGAAGCTCTGGTTAGGCTGATTGGGGATCATCTTCGCGATGCGGTCGGTTTCCGCGGGCTCGAAACCCAGGACTCGACCTACGTCCCGGACGACGGCCCGCGACTTCATGGTGCCGAAGGTGATGATCTGTCCGACCGCATCCTGACCGTACTTCTGTCGGACGTACTCGATGACCCGACCCCGATTCTCGAAGCAGAAGTCGATGTCGATGTCCGGCATCGACACTCGCTCGGGATTGAGGAATCGCTCGAACAGGAGATCGAACTCGAGCGGATCGATGTTCGTGATTCCGAGCGCGTAACTGACGAGCGAGCCGGCGGCGGATCCACGGCCCGGCCCGACCGGAATCCCATTCTGCCGCGCCCATCGGATGAAGTCCCAGGTGATGAGGAAGTATCCGGAGTATCCGGTCTCGAGAATCACGCCCAGCTCGTACTCGAGGCGTTCCTCGACTTCGGCGGGAAGCGGATTCCCGTATCGTTCGAAGGCACCTTGAGTGGCCAGGTGCACGAGGTATTCGCCCTCGCTCGCGTGGCTCTCGGGAAGGGGGAACGCCGGAACGTGGTAGGTCTTGTCGAAGTCGAGGTCGACCTGATCCGCGATCGCGAGAGTTCTCTCGACCACGTCGGGCCGCTCGGGGAATGCGGCGCGCATCTCCTCGGGGCTCTTGAGGTACAGGCCCTCGTCGTAGCGCATACGTCCCGGATCGGACTTGTCCTTTCGGAGACCGATGCAGAGAAGAGTGTCGTGAGCCTCGTGGTCGCCTGCCTCCAGGAAGTGCGCATCGTTCGTCACGATGACGGGCAGCCCGACCTCATCGGCGAGTGAGAAGATCTTTTCGTTCAGCTCCGCTTGACCGTCGCTGTCGTGTGCCTGGACCTCGAGATAGTAGCGGCCGTCGAACACGTCGGCGTACCAAGCTGCCGTCTCGCGCGCGGCCTCGTCACTCCCGTCCATGAGATGTCTGGCTACTTCACCCGCCATACATGCGGACGAGACGATGAGGCCGTCCGAGTAACGCTCCAACAGTTCCCGGTCGACACGCGGTCGGTGATAGAATCCCTCGGTATATCCGAGGGAGGAGAGCTTCACGAGGTTGCGGTATCCCTGCCGATCGCGTGCGAGGAGAACCAGGTGGTAATACGCTCGATGCCCCGAGCCTCCTCGACTTCGTTCGCGCCGGTCTCCGGGCGCGACGTAGGCTTCCATTCCGAGGATGGGCTTGATGCCTGCGCGCCGAGCTCGCTTCTGAAAGGCCCACGCACCGAATAGGCACCCATGGTCGGTCAGGGCGAGCGCGGGCATCTCGAAGTGCAGAGCCCGCTTGACTAGATCGTCGAGCCGGTTGGCTCCATCCAGGAGGGAGTATTCGGAATGGGTGTGGAGGTGGACGAACGACACGGCCGCGGCTAAGGCTCCGATTCCCGGGGGTGGCGTGCGATTGGTCTCGGAGACATCGGCTCTTCCAGTGAGTCTCCGCTCATCAATACTACACGACCCTCTGCGGAGGGCGAGGGGACGGCCCTGGTGGATCCCTAAGGGGTCAAGCAGGCCAAGCGATTACACGAAGCCCGAGAGCCGGATCAGTGGCAGCGGAACGAATCGAGGATGGTCTGAAGCTGGATCATGTACTCGTACTTGTCGCGGCCAGGGGCATAGAGCCAAGCATCCAGATAGTAGAGCCGATCTCGAGACGGACATCGGAGCGCGCGCGTGATGAACGGACCTCCCGCGGGCCAAGCGCCTGGGGGGCTCACCCATGCGGCCTGGTACTCGACCCCCGCGAGATCGCTCCCCTCGACCGGCCCGTAGGATACGAACATCGTATCTACCACCTGAGGATCGTTGTAGTACTGAGAGGAGAATGAGTCCCTCCAGCTTCTGAGCTCGGAGGCGTTGGGGTCGGTCTCCGGTAGAGGAGACCACGAGACGGAGACCTCGCGAATCAGCTCAGCGGGGCTCGGATTGTCGTTCCGGAAGCGGAAAACCGAATCGCGCACGGAATACTGATACACGGTGGGGAGCCGAAGCGAGAAGCCGGCGTCGGTCGCAAGGGAATCCTCGAGTGCCAGATCCTCCCCGGAGATGAACATCCGATTGACGGCGTAGGCGCGAAACTGATCGTCCAGAATCTCGTGGAGCCTTCCCGCGAGCTGACGGACGGCCTCCACCTGTCCAGTCTCGGGTAGAAGGAGGACCGAAACCTGTTGCCCTCTCGCCCAAACGTTCAGCACCTGCAGCACCTCCGGCGGCTCCGCGACCGATTCCTCGGTCTGCGCGAGGGCTTGGTCGATCCAGGGGTCGCCTCGAACCCCCAACACCAGGACCTGGCGAAATCGGTTGAGCACTCCCCAATCGGGCAATTCGGGATCCTGGTGCGTGATTCGAAAGGGACGCTCGCTTCGAACCGTCTGGATCGTCGGCTCCATGGCGGACAGGAACACGTCTTCGACCTGAGCCCAGAGCTCCGGGGAGGCACCGACGATGAAGGCGTTCACGTCGCCGTGCGCGGGAGGTAGCTCACAACCCGTAGCCACGAGAGAGGCGCCGAAGGCGAGCGCTACGATGAGCTGTCGATTCATGATCCGGCACGATGCTGGTGGGTTCACCCAGGAGTTCCTGCATCTCTAGCCCCGGAAGGCCTTTGGCGTTCCCCGCTCGCGAAGCGTGATCCGAAGCGAGCCGGAAGCGTCCGACTCCCGAAAGCCCTCGATGTAGCGCGAAGGTCGGCCTGCGACGACTCGCTTGACTTTCCATTGCCCCAGTCTAGTATTCGCCCGACCGGGGCAATGGCCCCCGGTTCGAAGGCCCGAACCCCCCGGGTCTTCAAACGGACCGTATCACCGGAGGGAACTCCCATGGTGGATCGTTGGGCCTGGCTTCCAGGTGAGCCTGGCGTCCGTAGTGAGCTGTTGGCGCTGGACGAAGACGACGAGATCGACGACGAAGATTGGGATGAGGAAGACGACTGGGGTGACGACGAGGACGAGGACGAAGACGACGACGACGAGGACGAGGACGAGGACTGGGACGACGAAGAGGACGATTGGGACGAGTGGGACGAAGACGACTGAGCCCGAGTCCCCCGCAAGGCGGCGTAGCAGAGTCCCTCACGCGATGAATGCACGCGGGTGGGTCATCGCGACTGCTTGCGTGGCCGCGGCTGGCTGCACCGCAAGGTCCGCGCCCACGACGGCGACGAGGCCTGCGCTCCCACAGACTCAGGCGGGGGCGGCGGAAACACCCGGGCCAGAGCCCGAGATCGCGCCACAGATACGAGAGGGCGAGCGGGTGCAGGACATTCGGCTGAGTCGGGATCCGATCGTCCTGATGGTCGGTGAGTCGATCAGCATGGTCGATCTCCAGCCGACCCCGGTGGATGCGAACGGGCAGACCGTTTCCGTCGCGCTGATGGCGGCCCCCCTCACCGACCGGGTTGCGAGCCTCACCCCGAGTGGCGAAATCACAGGTCTTGAAGAGGGAGAGACCGAGCTCATGCTGGCGGTCATGGCTCCCGGACCCCGCGGGCTTCCCGAGCCGCGAATCTTTCCCATTTCCATCGTGGTCACCGGAGAGCCGGTCGCAGCCCTGGAGATTCGGCCACCCGATCTTGCGGTCTACGTCGGAACTTCGGTGCCCTTCCAGGTCGAAGCCACGACCGCCTCGGGTACCCTCCGAACTCGGGTGGAGGTCGCCTGGAGCAGCCGCAACCCCGATATCGCTTCGGTCAGCCAGGGCGGGTTCGTTCGGGGTCACCGTGCCGGAAGGGCCGCGTTGGTCGCGTCTGCGGACGGCACGGAAACGGTTCACGTGGTGCAGGTGCTGGATAATCCGGTTCGCTCGGTCGAGTTGACCCCCGATGTCGCAGCCGTTCGAACGGGCGACGTCGTTCGATTCGAGGCGGTACCGAGGGGTGCGAACGGCGAGCCGATCGGGGACATCGCACTGACCTATACAGTGGGCGGGGAAGAGGCTCGAAGCCGTCTTGGGGCGTCCGTCTTCGAGGATGGAGGGTTCGTCGCCGACCGACCGGGCCACTATCGGATCGTCGCGAGCGCGGGTCGCGTATCGGCTGAGGCCGTGGCCGAAGTGAGGCCGCGCGAGGTCGAGCAGGAGCCCGTGCGAGTGGGGTTGGGTCTCCAGTCCCATGCGACGAGCTCCGACCTTTGGGTGTTTCGAGGCACGGATGGTCGGGACTATGCGTACGTCGGGACGCACGAGGGCGGCCAGAAGATGTTCGTCTGGGATGTCACCGATCCGTCGAGCCCGGTCTTGAGCGATTCGGTGGTCGTCGATGCCAGGGTGGTCAATGACGTCAAGGTGAACGAGGACGCTACCCTTGCCGTGATCACGAGGGAGGGAGCCTCGGATCGGCGGAACGGGATCGTGATCCTCGATCTGGCCGATCCCGCCCATCCCCAGGTGGTCACCACGTATACCGAGAACCTGACGGGGGGCGTCCACAACACCTTCATCGTAGGAGACCTGGTCTACGCGATCCACGACGGCACGCTCGATGTGCACATCATCGACATTTCCAACCCCGCTGAGCCCCGGGAGGTGGGTCGCTGGGGGATCGACAACCCCGGGAAGTACCTACACGACATCTGGGTCGTGGACGGAATCGCCTACGTCTCCTACTGGGGGGACGGTGTCTGGCTGCTGGACGTAGGAGACGGGAGGTGGGGAGGGACTCCGACCGAGCCCGCCGTGATCTCCTCGCTGGCCTATCCGGAAGGGAATACACACGTTGCGTTTCCCTACGAGAATTCGGCGGGGCACCGGTACCTCTTCGTCGGAGACGAGATATTCGATTGCGAGGACTGCACCCCGCGCACCACCATAGGAGAGCGGGTGTCGCGCGGGTTCATCCACATTCTGTCCATCGATGATCCGGAGAACCCCGTGGAGGTGGGTCGCTACGAGGTGCCGGAGGCGGGAGCTCACAACATATGGGTGGAGGATGACCGCCTCTACGTCGCGTACTACCAGGGTGGGCTGCGGGTCGTGGATGTGTCCGGAGAGCTGAGGGGTGACCTTTACGACCAGGGGCGAGAGATCGCGTGGTTTCCGACCGGACACCCTGGCGGACGCCCGGCGAATGACCCGATGGCCTGGGGTCCACAGCCGTATCTCGGAAACATCTTCGTGTCGGACATGCACTCGGGGCTTTGGGTCGTGCGTCTAGAGCCCCCGCCTGGCGGTCCCCTCTTCCCATGATCCGACGTCGCGGCGTGCCGGTCCTCCACGCCGCAGTGAGCGTCTTCTCGGTTCTCCTGCTGGCGAGCGGCTGTGTTCGCATGCAGGGCGGAGTCTCCGCGGATCGGCCTCGCCCGGACACGTTGCTCGAGTACCGGGTCTACGTCGCGAACGAGTCCTCGGACTTGGTGAGCCGGATCGTCTTCGACCTCGGCCAGGGTGCCCGGATCGAACGCGAAA
>JAHEKL010000305.1 GCA_024638345.1 Gammaproteobacteria bacterium
CTGAGTCGACTCCTTCACGAAGGGGGAGAAGAGGTCGATAGGAATCGGGAACAGGGTGGTGGAGTTGTTCTCCACCGCGACCTCGGTCACCGTCTGGAGGAAGCGGAGCTGCATGGCTACCGGGAATTGCTCGATGATCTCCGCGGCGGCGACGAGCTTTGTCGACGCCTGGTACTCGCCCTCGGCGTTGATGACCTTGGCGCGACGCTCGCGCTCCGCCTCGGCCTGCTTCGCCATCGCGCGCTTCATCTCCTGGGGGAGATCGATGTCCTTGATCTCCACGCCGGTGACGTCGATGCCCCACGGATCCGTGCCCTGGTCTATGATGCCCCGGACGACCTCGTTGATCCGCTCCCGCTCGGCCAGTAGCTCGTCGAGCTCCGACTGACCGATGACCGATCGCAGGGTCGTCTGGGCGAGCTGGCTGGTAGCGAAATAGTAGTCCTCGATTTCGATGACCGCCTTCGTCGGGTCCGCCACCCGGAAGTAGACGACGGCGTTCACCCGGACACTTACGTTGTCCTTCGTAATCGTGTCCTGAGGAGCGATGTCCAACGCCACGATGCGGAGGTCCATCTTGCGCAGTCGATCCACGCCGAAGGGCACCAGGAATACGACTCCGGGTCCTTTGGCCCGGGTCAGCTTGCCCAGTCGGAAGACGACGCCTCGTTCATACTCGAAGAGGATGCGAACACCCGTGAGTATGGCACCGATTCCAGCGATGATGGCGGGGACCAAGAGAGCGCTGAGCTCGAACCCCATGAAACCTCTCCTTCGTCGAAGTGGCTGAACCAAGGTGGGCGACGCACCAACGAGGGCTGCCCTGGGGAACGGTACCCTCAGACCGGATTTCGTGCCGTCTCCACGGGCCGCACCCCGGCAGCCACGCGGTTGACACGCTGCCCGCGCAGGATGAGCTTTTCCGTCCTCGCCGGAGTAGCTCAGCTGGTTAGAGCAGCGGAATCATAATCCGCGTGTCGGGGGTTCAAGTCCCTCCTCCGGCACTTCGAAGCACGCCAGGTTCATACGGAGTCGGCCCCTCCCGTCGGAGGGGCCGTTTTCGTTCGTCTCAGCATCCCTTCGGGTATGCCACGTCCACCTTAGGCCGCCCCTCGTCGTCCAGAAGCGCCTCCACGGGCACCTCGTGGATCTCGGTCTCGACGGTGGGCACTGAATCCTCTTCCTCACCGCACGGCATGTCTTGAGGGATCTCGGCGCGGAATCGCACCCGGCCATCCTCGACGCCGAGGACCATGTAGACGCCGGCGGGCACGGCGATGGATTCACCATCGGCTCCCGCCACCTCCAACGGCTGGAAATTCCACAGGCGTCCCGTCAGGCCGAACGGACCCTCGAGAACGCCGAATCCTGGCCCGCCGTCCAGGGACAGCCAGGCCCCCAGGTCGGCGAGAAACCAGGGCTGGAAGCGATCGCGCTGCACCTGCCGCACCGGGAGCGTGAAGCCGTAGCCCCAGTCCCCGACGTTCTCGAAGACCGTGACCGTGCTGCCGTCGTTCCCCTGAGCGACGAGCGCCGCGTAGGGCCACCGCCCCTGGGTCCGGAGGCGAGCGGAGACCCATCCCGCGGGCACATCCCCGCTGGCTTCGAGCCAGTAGGAAGAGAGCCGTACGGCGGTGCTGTCGAGGTTCTGGCCCCAGCACGCATCTCCCTGGCCTCGACAAAGCTCCTCGAGTCGCTGGTACTCCGCGCTGTAGATGGAGTCGAGGGGACCGTGAACGTACGCGTCTACGAAGGTAGGCGGGAGTCCGGCCGCCCTGGCCGGCGGCTCCGCGACACTCGGGGCGCCGGTCGGCGCCTCGAGTGTGCTGGTCGCCGCGGCGGTCGTCTCCGCGGGCGCTCCTGAGAGCGCCTCCGCGGGTGGTGTGCCAGATCCATCGGTGCCGGCACACCCATACGCCGCGACGACGACGAGAACCGCGAGGGTGGATTGCCTCATAGCGTGCGCTGCCTCATTGGAGTCATCCTCCATGCTAGCCTGCGTGCCCCCCAGTCGCCCAGCTTCGCGTGGGCCGTCACCCCAGGGCGATGGCGCCCATGGACCAGGCGCCGACGGAGTTGCCCGGCCCCTGTGGTGATACTCCGGACGCTTCCAGGCATGGATCGCCCGACGGCGTCCCCCTCCCAGATCCGTGATTTTACCTAAGGACATTCCCGGACCGTGGGGGGCAAGATGCGAACAACGATTCGTTCGGTTGTATCCTCGTTGGTGGCGGTCGTGGTTCTTGCAGCACCCGCCAAGGCTCAACTCGTCGTTGGAGGCCAGGTCGGTTTTCGCTCCGAGTACATGGCGAACGAGAACTTCGCCGAGAACGACGCGACCCGGGACGACGACCACCGTCTGCGCTGGCGGGCTCGAGTCCGCATCCAGGGGCAGTATGCCGTGTCCGAGCGTTTCAACCTCGGCTTTCGGCTGAGCACCGGCAGTTCGGCTTACCCCTCCTCCGGTTGGAGCTCGCTCAGCGACGATTTCCGTCGTGACGACATCATGCTCGATCGAGCGTACATCGGGCTGGCGGCCACCGAAGAGCTCTCGTTGACGTTCGGCTTTACCGGCAACGCACTCTTCCGGCCGACGGAGTTGGTCTGGGACAGTGACGTCTCACCAGGTGGGTTTACCGAAGTTTGGCGGCGCGGTGGACTCGAACTGGTGGCGGGCCAGTACATGCTGAGAGAGGTGCGCAGCGGACGATCACCTCGGGCGGAAAACAGCTTCCTCTTCGCCGAGGGGATCTCGTATCGATGGGGTGACGCGGCGCGCTACCGCCTCGGGGTCTTCAGCTACGTATTCACGAGCCCCAACGTGATCGCGACCGCGGTCAATCAGGGCTCCCTCGATGGCGACTACCGAACGAATCGCACCGTGCCCGGTGATCCCGGGGCCTACTTCTCGGACTACGAGATCGTGGGCGCCAGCTTCACCTATCAGCGCGGCGTGTGGGGTTTCGCCTCCGAAGTCAGCCTCAACCTCGCAGCGGAGGAGGACGCGGCCCTCGGGGCTGCATACAGCGACGAGGAGGGCCTGGGCTGGACCGCGCTCGTAACGTACGGGACGTTGACCGACGCGTGGTCATGGAACGTCACGTCCGGCTTCTTCCATAT
>JAHEKL010000306.1 GCA_024638345.1 Gammaproteobacteria bacterium
CGACTGGGTGGGTCCCAGGGAGGTCACGCGGTCGCTGAGCGAGCTTCTGACGGCCGCGACCCGCTCGTCCGACGCGATCGGTAGGGTCGGAGACGCCGATTTCCTGATTCTGGCGCCTGGGACGGATGAGGCGGGGGCCCTTCGACTGGCAGAGCGCTTGATGGAAACGCTGGATGCGCGCGCCGCGACACACGAAGCCCTCTCTCGGCTACCCCTGCTGGCACGATTCCACTCGGCGGAGAAGCCGGGAGCCGACCCGCCCGAGAACATGCTGAAAGCAGCGTCCGAAGCCCTTCAGCAGGGCGTCGTTGGCGACTCCAGACCCGCCTCTCGAATCGGCCCCTTCCAGTCCAACTGATCAAGGGCGCGCCCGAGGCGCGCGTTCCCGCGCGTTCTCTCCTGATTGGACGGCAGACTTTTCCGTGTCGCGGCGCAGCGCGCCCACTGCACACGCCCTCCGACCCAACCCTCCCTGTTCCCGCATCGTCATACGAATAAAAAAGATCCGTCGATTCCGAACCGAGTGTGGCTCGAAAGCTGCAGTTGCTGCGTTCTCGCACAGGTCCCCGGACACAAGGGCCGTCGATTGGTGGCCACCGACCCGGGTGACGTCCTACAGCGATGGCAGGGAGAGGGCGATGAGCGAGACCCAGCGCGCGGGGCAGGCTGAATGGGAATGGGACGGGCCGCAGAGCCAGCCGGCGACGGCGACCGTCGACGGCTGGAGCGACGACGCTTCACCCATCGAGATCGACCCGAAGGACCGGGAGTCGATTCACATCCTGGTGGTCGACGATGAACGGACCCTGCGGGAGAGCTGCTCCTCGATCCTGGGAGCCGAGGGTTACTCCGTCAGCGTCACCGGTAAGGGTGACGAGGCGCTTCAGCTCCTCAAGCGGGTCCGGCCCCAGATCGTTCTCGTGGATCTCTACATGCCGGACATCTCCGGGATGGACATCCTCGACGCCGCGCTCAAGCAGGACCCGGAGTGCCTCGTCGTCGTGATGACCGGCCGAGCCTCGGTCGAGTCCTCGATCCACGCCCTGCGGGCGGGCGCCTGGAACTACATCCCCAAGCCGTTCTCCGCGACTCACCTGAACGTGCTCATCGGCCGTGCGGCCCACGCGGTGATGATCGGTCGCGAGAGCGAGCGTCAGCGAGAGGACTCGAGGCCTTCGGGTCACAGCAGCGAAATCGATCTGCTCGGCCAGTCCGATGCGTTCCAGCGGGTCATCGACTCCGCGAGGCAGGTGGCCCGCACGGATGCCTCGGTCTTCATCCATGGTGAGAGCGGAACGGGAAAGGAGCTGATCGCTCAGTTCATTCATCAGCACAGTCGCAGGAGTAGCCGCGAGATGGTCTCGATCAACAGCGCGGCGATCCCCGAGAGCCTGCTGGAGTCCGAGATGTTCGGTCACGTCCAGGGAGCTTTCACCGGGGCGGTGCGGGACAAGAAGGGACTCCTCGAAGCGGCCAACGGCGGAACGCTCTTCCTGGACGAAGTTCACGAGATGCCGGGTTCCGTGCAGGCCAAGCTGCTCCGGGTCATCCAGGACGGCGTGGTGCGAAGGGTGGGGAGCATCTCCGTGGATGCGATCGTGGACGTTCGATTCATCGCGGCCATGAACCAGGACCCCGGCGAGGCGGTGCGTCAGGGAAAGCTGAGGCGGGATCTGCATTACCGACTCCGGGTCTTCCCCATCGACATTCCTCCGCTGCGTGAGCGTCCGGAGGACATCCCGCTGCTCGCTCAGCACTACCTCGACAAGTTCTGGCAGCAGCACCGGAAGAAGGACCTGAATCGCCCGGTGTTGAGCGATGAGGCCGTGTTCGAGCTCACCAGGCGACCGTGGCCCGGAAATGTCCGAGAGCTGCGAAACGTGATGGAGCATACCGTGGTGATTCTCCCACCCGGTTCGGAAGACGTAGGCGCGGAGATCCTTCCGTCCGTGGACTCCAACGATCTCGGCGAACGATCCAGTCTTCGTGTCGGGAGCTATCCGTTGCACGAGGACTACCACAGCGCCCGCGAGTTGGTGCTGCAGGACTTCGAGCAGAGCTACCTCCGCCACGTCGTGAGACAGGCGAACGGAAACCTTTCGGATGCGGCGCGTTCGGCCGGAGTCGATCGGACGACTCTCTACCGCTTGATGGAAAAGCACCAGATCACGAAAGAAGATCTCCTTCGATCCGACGGAAGCTGAGGACCCGATGAGCGGCTCCTCCCTACCCGATCGCGTGGAGGGTGCCGGGCGGCAGGGCTCGGTGGCTTCGCCGGCTCCGCTCGAAGGTGAGATCCTTCGCCAGGCATGCATTCGTCTGTTGGAGTCGTGGGGCCGGATCTCCGCGGGCTGGATGGCGTCGCAGGACGAGGCGGAGGAGGCGCTGGACCAGATCGCCGTCCGCCTCGCTGCGCTCCGCTCGGAGGCCGAAACGGAACTCTCCGCCGACGACGTCGTTCGTCCGCTGCTACAGCACCGGCTCGTGGAGGTACTTCGAGCCGAGTTGCTCACGGGATGGGAGCGCGACGAACGGCCCTTCGACGATGGCGCCGCCGCCGTGCTTCGCCTGCTTCGGGATCTGGACGAGTACCGCGCCCGGCTTTGGGGAGCCTGGCAGGACGACCTGGCCAAGCGGTTGTCCGAGCCGGACGCCTTCGAGTTGGTCGTCGAGCTCGCGCATGATCTTCGCTCGCCCCTGAACTCGATCCTCTTCCTGTCGGAAGTGCTTCGGTCGGGGCACAGCGGTCCGATCAACGAACATCAGCGGAGTCAGCTGGGACTCATCTACAGCGCGACTCTCGGGATCGTCTCCGTGGTGAACGATGTGATGGAGATCGCGGCGGACCGGAAGGATGCCGAGTCGGACGAGGCGATCCCGTTTTCGGTGGAAGAGGTCTTCCGGTCCGTCGAGGAGATCGTCCTGCCGATGGCCGAGGAGAAGGGGCTCGACCTCGTTTTCACCCTCCCCGGCTCCGACAGGTGCATGGGTTGGCCCAACCAGCTGAGTCGCGTGCTGCTCAATCTGACGACGAACGCGCTCAAGTTCACCGAGGAGGGTGGGGTCGAGGTCTCGGCAGTCCGGCTCGACTCGGGGAGGACGGAGTTCTCCGTGTCCGA
>JAHEKL010000307.1 GCA_024638345.1 Gammaproteobacteria bacterium
CGACGGCATCGTCGATTTCGACAAGTCGATCTGCATCGGGTGCAAGGCATGCATCGCCGCGTGCCCCTACGACGCTATCTTCATAAACCCCGAGGATCACTCGGCCGAGAAATGCAACTTCTGCGCGCACCGACTCGATGTCGGGCTCGAGCCGGCCTGCGTGGTCGTCTGTCCGACGCAGGCGCTCATGGTGGGAGACATGCATGACCCGCTATCGGCGGTGAGTGAAATCATCCACCGCGACGCGGTCACCGTCCGGAGACCAGAGAAGGAGACTAGGCCGAAGGTCTACTACAAGGGAGCTGATCAGGTCACGCTGGATCCCTTGGCGGCACGCAGGCCGGACGGTGGGATCTTCATGTGGAGCGAACAGGGTGACCTCCCCCATCAGGTACCGTCAGGACATCCCTCCGCCTGGAATAGCTCGGCGGCCGCAGTCCTCGCTTATGACGTTCCACACCGCGCACCGTGGGACTGGCGCGTGAGCATGTACACGTTCACGAAGTCGATAGCGGCCGGAGCGTACTTGGTACCCCTCCTTCTCGGCGCGCTGGGCCTCCTTCCATTCACGACATCGGTTTGGGGTATCCGGGCACCCATGGTCGCGTTGGTGGGGCTAGCCCTTACCGGTGCCTTCCTCGTGTGGGATCTGGAGCACCCCGAGCGGTTTTGGATGGTCCTCTTCCGGCCGCAATGGCGAAGCTGGCTCGTCCGGGGAGGGTTCATCATCACTGCGTACGGTGGCGTCTTGGCCCTCCACGTCGGCGCGACTTGGATCGGCCGTGCCGACTTGACCCCGACCCTGGGCTGGGTTGGCGGGCCGCTGGCCCTCATGACCGCCGTATACACGGCGTACCTGTTTGCGCAGGCTAGGGCTCGAGATCTTTGGCAGAGCCCGCTCCTTCCGGCTCACCTCCTGGTGCAAGCGACGGTCGCGGGTGGAGCGATTCTGCTGCTGCTGACCGGGCCAACAACGGTTTCCGTCGGCGCGCTGCGCGTAGCCCTCGCGACCCACCTGCTGCTCGTGCTTGGCGAAGTTTCGATCAGGCATCCAACTGCGCACGCCACCCTCGCCGCCCACAACATGGTCCGGGGCGAATACGGGCATTTCTTCTGGATCGCCGTTCCGCTGGGGTTGCTGGCCTTGCTGGTCGCCACGGCCGCCCCCGCCATCGCAGCCGTTGCCGCCCTCGGCAGTCTGCTGCTTTACGAGCACGCGTTCGTTCAGGCGGGTCAATCCGTTCCTCTCGCATGAGGCTGACACGAAGGTGAATCACCAGGAGCTCAATCGACGCGTCACCGCGGCTCGGCAGGAGGTTGAGGCACGTGGGGAGACCTTCTACCCCGGCTCCAGTCGGATCCATCTGGCCTCCTTCCCTCCCAAGGAGCGCTGGAACGATTGGGTCGAGCTCGACTCGAGATCGTGGCCGAAGCGAGTCGAAAAGCGCTACATGCTCGTGCCCACTACGTGCTTCAACTGTGAATCGGCGTGCGGACTCCTCGCGTACGTGGACCGGGAAACGCTCCAAGTTCGGAAGTTCGAGGGTAACCCCGAGCACCCGGGCTCGAGGGGCAGGAACTGCGGGAAGGGGCCTGCCACCCTCAACCAGATCACCGATCCCGATCGCATCCTCTACCCGCTGAAGCGCGTCGGCAAACGGGGCGAAGGCAAGTGGGAGCGCGTGGATTGGGACAGTGCTCTCGACGATATCGCAGGCCGGATCCGACAGGCGCTTCAAGAAGACCGGCCGGAAGAGGTGATGTACCATGTCGGGCGACCTGGGGAAGACGGCTTCACCACGCGAATGCTAGCCGCTTGGGGGGTCGACGGTCACAACTCGCACACCAACGTGTGCTCGAGCGGCGCCAGGGCGGGTTATCACTGGTGGATGGGTATGGACCGACCCAGCCCGGATCACGCGAATGCGAAGGTGATCCTCCTCGTGAGCAGCCACCTCGAGACAGGGCACTATTTCAATCCCCACGCGCAGCGGATCATCGAAGGCAAGAAGAACGGCGCCAAGCTGATCGTGCTGGACACCAGGCTGTCGAATACCGCTACCCATGCCGACCACTGGCTGTCCCCGTATCCCGGCTCCGAAGCGGCGATCTTCCTGGCGATCGCCAATTGGATGATCCGGGAAGGGAGGTACGACCGTGACTTCGTCCGGCGGTGGTGGAATTGGGCAGACTACATGGAGTCGGTGCAGGGAGAGCCCGGGGCAAGCTTCGAGCGATTCGAAGAGGTGCTCCGTTCGCTCTACGAGGAGTACACGTTCGAGTACGCTGCGGCCGAGTCGGGACTCCAAGAAGACGAGCTCAGGGAAGTCGCGGAGGTCGTATCGACGGCGGGTACTCGGCTGGCCACTCATAACTGGCGGAGCGCGGGATCCGGTAACCTCGGCGGGTGGCAGGTTGCCAGAACGCTGACGCTCCTAAACGCGCTGCTGGGGGCGCTTGCGACCGAAGGGGGCACGTTCCCGAACTCTTGGAACAAGTTCGTGCCCCGGCCCCCGCGGTTGCCTCATCAGCATCCGAAGCGTTGGAGTGAGGTGTTGTGGCCGCGGGAATACCCCATCGCGCTCATGGAGATGTCGTTCTTGATGCCCCACTTGATGCGGGATCAGGACGCGTTCGTCGACGTGTACTTCACCCGCGTGTACAATCCCGTTTGGACCAATCCAGACGGCTTCAGTTGGATCGAGATGCTGACGGACGAGGGGCGTATCGGCCTACACATCGCGATGACGCCAACGTGGAACGAGACCGCCTACTTCGCGGACTACGTTCTACCCATGGGCCACTCTGCTGAGAGGCACGATCTCACGTCCTACGAGCAATATGACGGGCAGTGGATCGGCTTCCGGCAACCTGTTCTACGTGCGGCGCGTGAACGGCTCGGGGAGGAGATCCTGGACACGCGAGACGTGAATCCCGGCGAGGTGTGGGAAGAGAACGAGTTCTGGATCGAGCTTACCTGGCGGATCGACCCCGACGGCTCTCTCGGCATACGCGAGTTCTTCGAATCGAAGAAAGAGCCCGGCCAGAAGATGACGGTCGACGAGTACTACGGGTGGATCTTCGAGAACTCGGTGCCCGGCCTGCCGGAAGCGGCA
>JAHEKL010000308.1 GCA_024638345.1 Gammaproteobacteria bacterium
ACCTGTCGGCAGATGCCGGCCGTCTCGACACCCGACTCCGGCTCGAAGGGTGCTCGCGCAGCGGTCCCGGTTTCGGCCGGACGGTCCTAAGGTCAATGCATGACCTATCAACGACCATCCACGGTTGGTGAGCTTCGAGCGAGCGGGTGGAAGGACAACTCTGTCAAGGACGAGCTTCGGGCCAACCTCATCGATCGCCTGAGGGCCGGAGGCACGCTGTTCGACGGCATCGTCGGTTACGAGGATTCCGTGATGCCGGCGCTGGAACGTGCGATTCTCGCCGGCCATGACATCGTTCTCCTCGGCGAACGCGGGCAGGGAAAGACCCGTCTGATTCGCCGGCTCGTAGAACTGCTCGACGACGAGATCCCGGTCATCGAGGGCAGCGAGCTCAACGACTCGCCGTTCGACCCGGTCTCGGCGTACGGGAAGCAGCTGATCGCACTACACGGCGACGATACGCGAATCGAGTGGATCGGCCGTGACCGTCGATACGCAGAAAAACTCGCGACTCCCGACACGTCGGTCGCCGATCTCATCGGGGATGTGGATCCGATCAAGGTGGCGGAGGGCCGCTACTTGGCGGATGAGCTGACCATCCATTTCGGTCTCGTTCCGCGAACGAACCGGGGCATCGTCAGCATCAACGAGCTGCCCGACCTACCCACCCGGATCCAGGTGTCGCTTCTCAACGTCCTCGAAGAGCGCGACGTCCAGGTGCGTGGCTACACCATCAATCTGCCGATCGATGTCCTCCTCATCGCCTCCGCCAATCCGGAGGACTACACCAACCGCGGTCGTATCATCACCCCGCTCAAGGACCGCTTCGGCTCCGAGATCCGAACCCATTACCCGAGTTCGATCGCCCAGGAGATCGAGATCATGAACCAGGAGGCGTCTCCGCCTCCCGACGCAGTGACGGTCGACGTTCCCGAGTTCATGCGCGAGGTCATCGCCGAGTTCACACACGCGGTGCGCTCTTCCACACACATAAACCAACGGTCCGGCGTGAGCGTACGTTTCTCGATAGCCAACCTCGAGACCATGGTTGCGTCGGCCGTGCGGCGCGGATTGCGCACTGGAGCATCGGCTGCAGTGCCCCGAATATCGGACCTTCCGGCAGTTGCCCAATCGTCGATGGGACGGATCGAATTCGAAGTGTTCGAGGAGGGCCGTGAGCTGGAGATTCTGCGGCGTCTGCTGGCCGCCGCGGTCCTCGACGTGTTCCGAACGTACCTCGCCGGGTTCGATTTTGGCTTCCTCATCGAGGCATTCGAAGGTGGCGTGTTGTTGGAGACCGGTGATCTGACCCCCGACGAAGAGCTCCTGGACCAGGTTCACAACCCGCCTGAACTCACCGGACTCCTCACTCGCCTCGGAGTCTCCGAAGAATCACCCGCCCATGCAGCATCGGCCCTCGAGTTCGCCCTCGAGGGTCTCCATCTGACTCGCCGGCTCAACAAGACGGCAGGGGAGGCCAATGCGATGTACGGGCTCGGATGACCAGGAACCGGTACTCCCGCTGGGATGGAACTCAGAATCCATTCGGTCCCGAGATGCCTCTCGACGAGATCGTTTCTGAGTTCTCCGAAGACCTCCTCGAGGGCTACGGAGCCGACGGAGCACTACGCCGGATGATGGAGAGAGGACTCCCGGGGGAGTTCGGTGGCATGCGCAACCTGCGTCAACGGCTCCGTGAGCTTCGGGAAGCACAGGAGCGGCGCGGCTCGCTCGACGATGTCTTTGGTGATATCCGGGAAAAGCTCGATCGGGTGAAGGACATCGAACGTACCGAACTGGCCATGCGTGATGACGACGAGGCCCGCTTCAAGGAGGTCAGCCTCGACGCCTTGCCGGAAAGCCCGGCCCGTCAGATCCAGGAGCTGCAGAACTACGACTTCGCCTCCTCGGGCGCTGCCGAGGCGTTCGACGAGCTGCTCGAGGAACTCCGGTCCCAGATGCTGGAGCAACAGTTTCGTTCGATCTCCGATGCCATGGGCAACGTCACGGAAGAGGACCTCGATCGGATCAAGGACATGATCGCCGATCTCAATCGGATGCTCGATCAGCGTCAGGCCGGGAGCGGTCCCTCCCAGGAGGAGTTCGACGAGTTCATGGCCCGGCACGGGGAGTTCTTCCCCGAGAACCCCAGCAACCTCGACGAGCTGCTCGAGATTCTCGCCCGTCGGGCCGAGGCGTTCAGCCGTTTCATGGCGTCGCTTTCGCCCGACCAGCAGCGCGAACTCATGGAGCTGTCCAACGCGCTCATGGACGACATCGACCTGCAATTCGAGATGGACCGGCTCGGCCAGTCGCTGCGGGCGCTTGCGCCTGAGCTCATGTGGGACAGGCCCGCGGACATGGACGGCCCGCCGATGGGACTTGGCGAAGGACTCGCCGCCATTGAGGAGCTCTCCCAACTCGACCAGCTCGAACGCGCGCTCGGTCAGGACTATCCAGGCGCTTCACTCGACGATGTCGATCGTGAGCTGCTCGAGGCACGGCTGGGCGAGGACGCTGTGCGCGATCTCGACAAGCTGCGTCGGCTCGAACGGGCACTTCAAGAAGCCGGTCTCGTGACCCGGTCGGACGGAAGACTCGAACTCACCCCGCGCGGCGTCCGCAAGCTGGGGGAGCGGGCACTGGCCCGCGTGTTCGAGCAGATCACGGTCGATCAGCCCGGATCACACGAGGTCGAACGTGCAGGTGGCGACGGGGACCTCATCGGTTCGACGAGGCCATGGCAGTTTGGTGATGCGTTCCGGCTCGACCTGCGCAAGACGGTCCACAACGCCGTCGTTCGCCAGGGGCCCACGGACGGTCGAGTTCACCTCGCACCCGGCGACTTCGAGATTGCAGAGGCGGAACGGAGGACTGCGGTCGCAACCGTGCTTCTTCTGGACATGAGCCGCTCGATGCCCCTGCGGGGACATTGGATCCACGCCAAGCGCATGGCTCTGGCGCTTCACTCGCTCATCTCCATGCAATACCCCGAGGACCACCTCTCCATCGTCGGATTCTCCGACTACGCCCGTGTGATGCAACCGACCGACCTCGCCGCGGTGGACTGGGAGCCGGTGTACGGCACCAACATGGAGCACGCGTTCAACCTG
>JAHEKL010000056.1 GCA_024638345.1 Gammaproteobacteria bacterium
TACTCCGGGAGAGTCGGCTACGTCGGGGCGACCGTAAACCCCCGGAATCGGACGTTCGAGGCCGAGCTGGTGCTGTCCAATCCGGGGCTGGTGATCAAGCCCGAGATGGTCGCCAACATCCAGATTCTACGGCGGACGGTCGCGGACGCGATCGTCGTACCGCAGGACGCGCTCGTCCGGGTGGAGGAGGGCTTCTTGGCGTTCGTGGTCGATGTCGACGAGTCGGGCGCCGAGGTCGCCGAGTCACGTTCGGTGGTCTTAGGGGCCTCGCAGCGTAGCCAGGTCGTGGTCGAGGAAGGCTTGAATCCCGGCGACCGACTGATCGTTCTCGGTCAGAACCTGGTAACAGGCGGAGACCGGGTGCGAGTCGTGCGTACACGCGAAGTGCCACCAGCGACGTCGGCTTCGGCGGGAGAAGAACTGTGATCAGTCAGGGACCCACGGGGCCGGAGCGCTCCGGCCCCGAGAACGAATCGGATCCCAAATTCGCGGATCGCTTCAAGGAGTTTCGGCTCACGAGCTTCGCCGTGGACCATCGGACGAGCGTGATGATGCTCTTCCTGATCGTCTCGTTCGCGGGTCTACTCTCGTACCTCAATCTTCCCAAAGAGGCACAGCCCGAGATCGAGCTGCCGATGATCGCGGTGAACACCGTATACCCCG
The DNA here is from genome assembly GCA_024638345.1 of Gammaproteobacteria bacterium. Classification (GTDB taxonomy): domain Bacteria; phylum Gemmatimonadota; class Gemmatimonadetes; order Longimicrobiales; family Gaopeijiaceae; genus JAAXGI01. Next base: position 664 of record JAHEKL010000056.1, read on the forward strand.
GTGTGTCGCCCGCCGACATCGAGACGCTCGTCACCCGACCCCTCGAGGAGGAGCTCAACACCATCTCCGAAGTCGAGGAGATGACCTCGACCTCCGTCGAGGGCTATTCGTCGATCACGGTCGAGTTCTCCGTGGATGCCGACATCAACGAGGCGCTCCAGCAGGTGAGGGAGAAGGTCGACCTCGCCAGAACCGAGCTGCCCGACGACGTCGAGGAGCCCAGCATCCTCGAGTTCAACGTCACCGAGTTCCCGATCATGCAGGTCAACCTGTCCGGCGAATACGGGCTGGTTCGACTGAAGGAACTCGGGGAGGACCTCCAGGATCGGTTCGAGCAGATCCCGCAGGTCCTTCGAGCCGATGTCCGTGGAGGTCTGGAGCGAGAGGTCAAGGTCGAGGTCGACCTGGCGAAGCTGAAGTTCTACGGACTCGCGATGGTGGACGTGATCGAGGCGATCCAGACCGAGAACGTGAATATCCCTGGAGGGTCGATCGAGGTCGGGGAGGTGAACTACCTGGTTCGCGTCGACGGGGAGTTCGTGGATCCCGCGATCATCGAAGACCTGGTTGTCGACACGTTCGACGGCAGAGCGGTCTACGTGCGCGACTTGGCCCAGGTCGATTTCGGGTTCGCCGAGCGCACCAGCTACGCGCGGCTGAACGGCAACCCGGTGGTGACCATCGACATCGTGAAGCGATCGGGTGCGAACATCATCGAGGCCGCTGACGAGGTGAAGCGGATTCTCGCGGACATGGAGCCGCTCTTCCCGCCGACGACCGCGGTTTCGGTGACGGGCGATCAGTCGCGGGAGATCAACCTCATGGTGAGCAGCCTCGAGAACAACATCGTCTCGGGGTTGATCCTGATCCTCACCGTGCTGCTCTTCTTCCTGGGCGTTCGGACGGCCTCGTTCGTCGCGATCGCGATTCCCACCTCGATGTTGCTGTCCTTCGTGATCCTCGCGCTGCTCGGGATCACCATGAACATGATCGTGCTCTTCAGCCTGATACTCGCCCTCGGCATGCTCGTGGACAACGCGATCGTGGTCGTCGAGAACATCTATCGGTTCGTGGAGCAGGGATGGAGCCCCGAGGCGGCGGCCAAGAAGGCCACCGGCGAGGTCGCTCTCCCGGTGATCGCGGCGACCGCCACGACCCTGGCGGCGTTCGCTCCCCTCATGTTCTGGCCGGGGATGGTCGGGGAGTTCATGGGATACCTTCCCCTGACGCTGATCATCACCCTGTCCAGCTCCCTCTTCGTGGCCCTCGTGATCGTGCCGACGCTCTGCGCGATCTTCTTGAAGCCGGAGGGGACACCCAAGAGGCCGCTCACTCGGGCGGCGAGAGGTACGCTGATCGGCGCGGCGGCGGTGTCGCTCGTCATCCTGTCCTTCGTCAATATCGTCACGGCGGTGATGGCGGCGCTGACCGTCGTGGGTCTCTGGGCGCTCCATCGCTTCTTGCTGGATCGAATGGGACGGGTATTCCAGACGAAACTGGTGCCCGCCCTGCTGCGCAGATACGAGGGAAGGCTCCGTTGGGCCCTCGACCACCGCGGAGTGGTTCTGGGAGGCTCTGCCGCGGTGTTCGTGGGGACGTTCGGGATCTTCGCGGTCTTCAACAATGGAGTCGAATTCTTCCCGGAGGACATTCCACCCGCCCAGGTCTTCGTGGACGTGGAGGCCTCGGTCGGTACGAGCGTGGAGTTCACCGAGGCGGTGGCCAGGACGCTCGAAGCTCAGGTCTCGGATATCCCCGGGATCGAGGATGTGGAATCGATCGTCACGACCGCTGGTGGCGGTGGCGGCGGCGGCCCAGGCGCGGATGTGATGGGCGGCGGCGGAGGTCCATCCGGCGAGAACCAGGCCCGCCTGAGCCTTTCCCTCGTGGACTTCGAGGATCGAAGGTACGACGCCTTCGAGACCCTCCGGTACCTTCAGCAGCAGATCGGGTCGGACATTCCAGGCGCGGAGATCGGCGCCGAGATGCTGCAGCAGGGTCCGCCGGGTGGGCCGCCGGTGAACATCGAGGTCGTGGGAACGGATCCGGTCGAGCTGAAGCGGCTATCGGACCGCATCCTCGAGATCCTGCGGAACGCACCCGTCGCGGCCCAACTCGTTGGGCTGGAGAGCGACCTGAACGAGGCGCGCCCTGAGCTGTCCGTGCGGGTGGACCGTGAGAAGGCGGCACTCTATGGGCTGTCGACTGCCCAGGTCGGAAACGCGCTTCGCGGCGCCATCCAGGGGATCGAAGCAGCCAAGTACCGAGCGGGCAACGACGAGTACGACATCATCGTCCGGCTGGCCGAGCCGTACCGAAACGAGCTGTCTTCGCTCGAGGATCTGGTCGTGTTCGCGGAGGGAGATCAGATCCCGCTCGTATCGGTGGCCGAGTGGGAGATTCGGGAAGGCCTGGGCTCGATTCGACGAAAGGACATGGACCGGCTGGCCACGATCTCGGCACAGGCGCGGGCCGGATACAATCAGAACCAGGTTCTCGCCGAGGTCCAGCAGACGTTGGCCGAGTTCGTCGAAACCGAGATCCCGCCCGGCTATCAGGTCCGATACACCGGACAGCTCGAGGAGCAGATGGAGGCGCAGGAGTTCCTGACGACCGCGTTCGGGATCGCCCTCATGCTGATCGCGTTCATCCTGATCAGTCAGTTCAACTCGGTGGTGAAGCCGGTGATCATCTTGACCTCGGTGATCATGTCGACCGTGGGGGTCCTGCTGGGCCTGATGGTCTTCGACCTCCCCTTCGTCATCATCATGACCGGCATCGGCATCATCTCCCTGGCGGGAATCGTGGTGAACAACGCGATCGTGCTGATCGACTACATCGACATCCTCCGAGAGCGCGACCAGATGAACCGGCGAGAGGCCTTGGTTCAAGGCGGAATCACGAGGTTCCGGCCAGTCATCCTGACCGCCATCACCACTGCGCTTGGACTCGTTCCGCTCGCGATCGGGCTGAACTTCAACTTCTTCGGGCTGTACGCGAGCCTCACACCTGAGCTCTACTGGGGCGGTGAGCAGGCGGCCTGGTGGCGTAACATGGCTATCGCCGTCATCGCGGGGATCCTCTTCGCGACTTTTCTGACGCTTCTCGTCGTTCCGGTGATGTACTCGCTCGTGGAGGACGTCGCCCAGTTCCTCCGGCGGAATTTCGTGAGCGAAGCGGCCACCGACACCCAGGCATTCGACTCCTCCGCTCCTGCAGCTCCCTCGACTCCGGCCGACCCGGCCGGAGAGGACGAAGGCGCACGCAAGCCGACGTCACCGTCGAAGCCCGAACGGGAGGTCCAGCCGGCTCTGAGACGTAGAGGAGTCACAGGGGATCTGGCGCCAGACTCAGCTTGATGCCCCTCGCGGAGACGGACGCGGGGATTCGCTCCACTCCCAGCCGCTGGGTTGCGAAGGGACGAGTCTCGATCCGGATGTCGTTCCGGGTCTTCGTCGCCATCGTCGCCGGGTGGGCGGGCGAAGCCCGGGCACAGTCCACCCTAGAAGGGAACCCGCCAGGCGGGCGAACCGACGTCGTCCTTCAAGCGCAGCCCCTGCCCGAAGGGAGCTCCATCGATCTCGACGGCCGACTGGCCGAGCCCGTTTGGGCCATAGCGATTCCGGTCACCGAGTTCACCCAGCAGGAGCCGGTCGAGGGTGGATCTCCCACCGAGGAGATGGAGATCCGGGTCGTATACGATCGGGATCGGCTCTACATCGGAGTAACCGTCTACGACGATCCCGAGGGAATCCTCGCGCACCAGCGTGAGCGAGACGCTGGCCTGGGGACCGACGATCGATTCATGTGGTTGCTGGATACGTTCTTGGATGGTCGTACCGGATACTTCTTCGAGATCAATCCTGCGGGGCTGATGGGAGACGGTCTCATCACCGGTGGGGGCAGCATCAACAAGTCGTGGGACGGGATCTGGGAGGCACGGACCGCCCGCCGCGACGACGGTTGGTCCGCTGAGATCGAGATCCCCTTTCGCACGCTCAACTTCGATCCCACGCTCGACACCTGGGGGATCAACTTCCAGCGCACGATCCGTCGGCGAAACGAAGAGATCCTCTGGCGTGGGTGGCGACGGAACGAGGGGCTGTTCCGACCCATCTACGCCGGACGGCTCACGGGCCTCGAGGGCATGACACAGGGCCTCGGACTGGAAGCGGTCCCCTCGACGGTCTTGGGTTGGCGGGACGTGCGAAGCGATCCGGACGGTGATTCTTTTCCTCGAGAGATCAGCCTGGATCTGAACTACAGCGTGACCGAGAGCCTCCGGGCGTCGCTATCCCTGAACACCGATTTCGCGGAGGTCGAGAGCGACCAGCGCCGCGTGAATCTCACCCGCTTTCCGCTCTTCTTTCCCGAGCGACGCGACTTCTTCCTCGAGGGTTCGGCCCCGTTCACCTTCGCGCCACGCAGCGGACCCAATCCGTTCTTCTCTCGGAGGATCGGTCTGGAACAGGGAGCGCAAATCCCGATCGATTTGGGGGCTCGTGTGACGGGTCAGGCCGGGCCCTACGAGCTGGGCTTCTATCAGATACGGACGGGCTCGGCCATACCCTCGCGCCTCGACGAGGTCGGACCGGAGGAATTCGTCCCGAGTGAGGATTTCACCGTGGCACGAGTTCGCCGACAGCTCCTGGAGCAATCGAGCCTCGGGGTCATCTACACCCGACGGGGCACGTCGGAAGACCGCTCCGGGTTCGCCCCCGACGCGAGGCACACTGCAGGGGTCGATCTGGACCTTTCGACACGCAGCTTTCTCGGAGACCACAACGCCGAGTTCAACGCGTTCATGGTCTGGAATTCGAATCCGGACCGCACCCTGGAGCGCTCTTTCTCGGACCTGTCGGCACGGGGGATTCGGCTCAACTTCCCGAACGACATCTGGTCGGGGCATCTCTCCTATCGTGAGTTCGGGGCGTATTACGATCCGGCCGTCGGCTTCGTGGCGAGAAACGACTTCCGCCGAGTCGAGCCCAGGATCGGGTGGTCCCCACGTCCCGAAAGCATCGATTGGCTTCGACAGCTGAGCTTCGCAGTCCAGTTCCGCAATCTCGTGGGAATGCAGAGCGGGAGACTCGAGGAGCGCGAGTGGTTCTTCAACGTGCTCGGTGCGGAATTCGAGAGCGGCGACCGATTCGATATCCGAGCCGTTCGCTCCTACGAGTGGCTGGACCGTCCGTTCGAGATCAGTGACGGGATCGAGATCGCTCCTGGCGGCTACGCTGCCTGGAGAACCAGCTTGAACGGGCGCACCGCCGGACGACGCGCGGTATCCGTGGGCGGGGAGGTGTCGGCGGGAGAGTTCTGGAACGGCGAAATCCTGGGCGTGGCGGGCACCCTCACGCTTCGGCCGAACCCAGGCATCAGCCTGTCTCTCGACCTCGAGCACAACGACGTGCGGCTGCCTCAGGGTGATTTCACCACGAACGTGTATCAGCTGGTGAGTGACTGGAACCCGAGCCCATGGGTCAGCTCCACCACGCAGCTGCAGTACGACGACGTGAGCGAAGTCGTTGGATTCTTCTCCCGTGTCAGGTGGATCGTGAGCCCGGGGAACGACATCTTCCTCGTCTACACGCACAACTGGAGGAATGCGGGAGTGGGTCTGCTCGACGAGCGAGACCTTCAAACGCTGAGCCGTGGGGCGACGCTGAAGGCCAACTACACCTACAGGTTCTGAGAGAGATCGGTCATCCGTAGGCCGAATCGGGTGCAGCGATGTGCGGAGAGACCCGGATATCGGCTATCATCAGAGAGAGTTGCCCCATCGGCATTCGCAGAGGGAGAAGAGGGCTCATGTCTACGAGAAAACGGCGCAGCGCGAGTCTGGTGCGACTCTTTCTGCTCCTTCTGATCGGCGCCTGCGTCTGGTTGCCCGAGCTCCAAGCACAGGATCCTCAGCAGCTTCTGGATATGCCTCCGCGCCCTCGTGAGCCTTTCACTCCGCCGGACTGGGCCCCCATTCCGGACGATCTCGAAATCGTGGTCATTCGCGAGGACGTCATCCCGGGACAGTTCCGAATCCTGGACGTCGAGCTTAGCCACGCGGTCGAGGCGGAGCTGATCGAGATCATCGCGAACCTCCTGAGAGACGCGGACGACATGGTCTACCTGAGGACCTACATCGTCTACTACCTACCGGGGATGAAGTCGGGTGAGCCCGGCTGGGCGACCTCTCATTTCCTGCCGGACCTCGAGGTGCGAATGCTGGATCGTCCGCTCTAGGGGGCCGTGAGCACCGCCGAAGTCGGCCTTCCGCTGGATCACATTTCTGGGCAGACGGCCCTCAAAGCCTCGAGATCGGCAGGATGGAGACGTGGAGCCGCTTGGTCCGGCCCGGCGACCGAAGCCTCGGCCATCAGCGATCCGTCCACTCCGGTGTGCTCGATCCCGATCGCGTGCCCCAGCTCGTGGGCGATCACCAGGGAGAGGTGCTCATCGCTCTCGAAGTGGAAGATCCGGATCTCCAACTCCCGCGATAGCGTGAACCGGCCCAGCCCGCTTCGGGACTCGTAGTACTGGCCGGACTGCACCCTCATGGCTGGAAACTGCTCTTCCAGCTCAGCGCGTGCTCGATTCGTGTCCTGGATTTGGCGGTTCAGCTCGTCCGTCGCTCGATTCAGCTCGTCCACCGCGGCGTTGACCTCCTCGGCGGCCTCGTTTGCCGCGAGTCGCTCCGCGTTCAGCTCCTCCTCGTTCTCACGAATTCGGATGACCTCGTCTGGAGGAGCACCACCACGCTGGTTCCAATACTCGACGATCTCTTGATGACTCGCGAGTCGGTCCTGGAAGCTCGCAAAACGCGTGTCGTGAACGATTCGGCGGCGAGCGAGCTGCGAATCCAGCGCACGTAGGCGGGCCTCCGCCTCCTCGATCGCGACCAATCGCTCATCGATCAGTGACATCTGCTCGCGCCGTGCTTCGGCCGCTTCCTGACGCTCGTCGTACACGAAACGGATCGGTATTCCGTCGGAGGACTCCTGAAACATGAGTATCTGGCTCGCCGCGGACTCCCAGAGCATTCCCGCTCTCCGAACTGCCTGAGCCGCCTGTTCCTCCGAGATCCCGAACCGGGGGTCGACCTCGGCGATCCGCCACAAGATCGGAAGCTCGCAGGCGGCCCCTCCCATCAGAATCGGGTTCGCTCCTTCGATAGGGGTTACGGCGCCATCGGCCTCTGGGGCAGCGAGGGCGAGAGCGGAAAGAAGCGCAATGGTCGCAATGCTCATGGCGGCACTCGGTCGTTCGGGGTCTTTAAGGAAGATCATTCGTCCCGCCGTAAGGACAAGGGAGAGCTGCGTGCGACCCGGCCCGCCGACCCGTAGAATCCTGCCCATGAAGGAGATCTTCTTCCGACTGGCCGCCAGCGGCCTCGTGCCTCGGCGCCTCTTCGCGCCTGAGCTTCCAGCGTCTCGACCTCCCATCCCATCCGATCGAGCGGTGGAGCTCGAGATCGTAAGCCACTGTTGGCGCTACTCGCATCTGCTCGTCTATCAGCTCTCGTCGCTCGTGCTACATCCGCCCGAACGAACCTCGGTCACCATGACCGTCTTCTACACCCCCGAGGACGAATCGACCGCAGCGCTTCTCGACTTCATCGGAGGGCACGAGGTTCGCAACGTACGCTGGAGCTGGCAGGCCCTCGAGCCGACCCGCCTCTTTCGGCGCTCACTCGGAAGGAACCTCGCCGCCCGTGCTACGGAGGCGGACTGGATCTGGTTCGCCGACTGTGACCTGGTCTTTCACGAAGGTGCGATGGACGAGGCGGGGCGCGCTCTTCGAGATCGGCAGGACCTATTGGTCTTCCCTCGATCCCACAGGATCACGGAGCTCCTCGAGCCGGATCATCCTCTACTGACCGCGGGTCGGGAAGCGCCCGCGCTGCGGGAGCTCGACACCACTTCGGGCCTCAGTACCGACATTCGGCAGCGCGCGGTAGGCGCTCTACAGATCGCGAGAGGGGACGTGGCCCGGGCCGCGGGTTACTGCGGGACGATCGACTTCTATCAGCGACCCGTCCCCAGCTGGCGTCGAACGCACGACGACAGGGTCTTTCGATGGCTGCTCGGGACCCAAGGAGCCGCCGTGGACATTCCCGGTCTGTATCGGATCCGACATCGGACGAAGGGACGGAAGGCGGGTCGTTCACGGTGATCGGTCGTCGGGGACTCACCGGTAGTGACAGTGACGGCTCCCACCCCGGTCGAGCTCCCAGGTCAATCCGTATCCACACCCCGCGAGCCAGGGCCCGATGCCCGTCCCGTCAGGCATGCGGTCGCCCTCTCCCTTTCGGTGGATCTCCATGAAGATCTCCCGGGGCCTGTGGGCCGCGATGAGCTCCGACATCCCGGCGAGGACCCTGCCCTCCGCGCCTTCGACGTCGATCTTGATCAGGTCCGGGGCTTCCCCGGTCGAAGCGGCGAATGCGTCGCCAGTATCTGCGGCAACCCGAACGGAGCCGGTGGAGCCTTCGGACTCGACGGTCGAGTGACGTCCCTCCCCCGGGCCGCCGCGCACGAAGAGCTCTAACTCGCCGGGGGTGTCAGTCAGGGCCAAGCGATGCGCCGAAACACGCCCCGCAAGCTCGTTCTCGACGATGTTCCTCCCGAGCTGCTCGAAGTTGCTGGGCTCGGGCTCGAAGCAGTGGACCCGGGATCTCCGGCCCTTGTCGCAGCTGGCGAGTAGGATGCCGATCACGCCGATGTTCGCCCCCACGTCGTAAACGATGTCTCCGTCCGTCAGGAATTCGATCATTCGTTCCACCAGCCCCGCTTCCTTCGAGATCGAGTGGGCACGGCGAACTTCCCTACGTGCCTTCACGACAAGACGAACAGGGACCCCCAGTAGTCGAAGGTCGAGGATGGTCTCCCTGCCCATGATTCGGTCGACGAGGAGCCTCAGATGGTCCATGGCTCGCGCACGGTAGCGGCTCCTTCGGGGAGGCGAAAGCGATCACGCGCGGCGTCCGTTCGGGGTCGAGCGCGCACCTGACGGCCCACTTGCCACGACGCTGCGATGGTCTGACACTGATGGGCGGTGTGGCAACGTACTTCAACTCGTGCTGCTTCTCTGGTCCGCGGGACATCTCTAGGAGGAACCATGTCCGTTCGTGTTTCGGACACGAAGAGCCCGGTGGGGGTCCAAAGTGCGCTCCTGTTCGTCTGGGTGCTGGGTATCACGAGCTGTGGCGGAGGAGGTGCCGCGGCCGAGGAGGCCCGGACCCGACTGATGGCCAGCGACGGCGGCCGCATGGTTCTGGAGACCATCGAGGCCCACGGTGGCCTGGAGGCTTGGTACTCGGCTCCGACCAGCGCGTATGCCTGGGAGTATTCCAACTTCGGTTCGAACACGCGTTTCGAGTCCTATCTTGTCGCGGACAATCGTAGCCGGAGAGTCTATCACGATCTGAGGACGTTCGGGACGCCCGAGTCCGTCGAGGAGGTGGACGCCAGCTTCGCTTGGGACGGCGAGCAGGCCTGGATCAGCCCCGCCGAGCGCCAGCAGCCCAACCCCCGCTTCTGGGCGACGACCGGCTACTACTTCGAATCGATCCCGTTCGTCATGGCCGACCCGGGCGTCCTCTTCGAGGTATTTCCACCGGAGGAGCTGAACGGGCAACCCCACGACCGTGTCATGGCCTACTACGACACTGGGATCGGTGATTCCCCCGGCGACACCTATACCCTCTACATCGACCCCCAGACCAAGCTGGTGGGCGCGGTTCTGTATACGGTGACTTACGGAGAGGCCTACGAACTCGACCCGGACGGGCCCGAGCCGCCCCTGAACGGAACTCTGTTCTATTATCAGGATTACACCACTGTGGACGGTTTGACGGTGCCCACCCGTTTCAGGGGATACACCTATCGGGGAGGGGTACAGGGCGACCTGAGGAACGAGGCGTGGGCGTCGGAGATCTCGTTCAGGGAGCCCTTCGACGAGTCGCGTCTTCTGATGCCCGAGGACGCTCGCATCGAGCCCTATTCGGTCGAGTGAACCAGACGAACAGAGTCGCGATCTACCGGGCACGTAAGGGATTCGGACTGCCCGCGGCCAGGCTGCCGGGCGTCGTCGCGATCGCGCTCCTGGCGGCGTGTGGACAGCCGGCGGGGAGCCAGATGCCCGAGGTGCTCCGGACGCTTCCCCACGACACGACTGCTTCCACTCAGGGCCTGCTTCTCCACGAAGGTCGATTCTACGAGAGCACCGGCCAGTACGGGGAATCCACCTTGAGAGAGGTCGATGTCGAGACCGGCGAGGTCCTCAGGACGCTGGAGCTGTCGTCGGAGTACTTCGGCGAAGGGCTGGCCCGTGTCGGAGACGAGCTCATTCAGCTGACCTGGCACGAGAACACCGCGTTCGTCTACGACCTGAAGACCTTCGAGCCGATCCGAACGATCGAATACGAAGGTGAGGGTTGGGGTCTCTGCTACGACGGAGAAGCCCTCTTCATGTCCAATGGAAGCGCGATCCTCCATCGGCGCGCGCCCGACACGTTCGAGATCTTGGAGAGCTACGAGGTCACGAAGGACGGCTCTCCGATCCGAAACCTCAACGAGTTGGAGTGCGTGGGCGACGTCATCTACGCGAACGTCTACCAAACGGATCGCATTCTCAAGATCGACAAGGGCACCGGCGCGGTCCTCTCGGAGTTCGACGGCTCCATTCTGGAGCCGGCGGGTGGTCGTCCCAGGAGTGCCCGAGCCGTATTGAACGGCATCGCCTTCGACGCCGGTGCGGGTACGTTCTACCTCACCGGAAAGCTCTGGTCTTCCATGTTCGAGGTGCGATTGCCGACGGAGTGACCCGCACTGGGCGCGAGAAACCCCCGTCCGCCCGATGGTGCCGGGCAGGCGGGGGTTCTCTTCAGCGAAGGGCCGAGCTGGCGCTCCGGTTCTGCAACGTCCCGTATCAGAGCGGCGGAAGATCGGCGCAGGCGATCGCGGACTGATCCTGGGCGTCGTGTAGCTGCACGAAGTAGGCGCCGCCCGCTGGGAGGTCGGCGGCCGAGAAGGTCGTCCTGGACTGGCCCTCACCGCCCTCACCGCCTTCCACGGAAGTCAGGGGAACGGTGACCGAGCCACCGGTCGCACACGTTCCCTCGTGGATGTGGACCGGGTAGTCACCGGGACCGCGGTGCGTGTCGATGCTGACCAGCGCGTTGTAGCTGTCTCCCTCCCGGCTCAGCCGAAACGCGCCTTCGGCTGCCGAGCCCCCGGTGGCTGCGAAGTCCACGCTGATCTCTTCGCCCGCTTCTGAGGATTCGGCCGATCCTCCTCCTTCAGAGCCTCCACCGCACGCCGCGAGTAGCAGCGTTGTCGGTGCCAAGATCGCGAGGGTCTTGAACAGGTGCCTCATTACGGTCGACTCCAGCACTGAGGTCATCAGATTCCAGAGCTCCGCTGCGGCTCAGAGCCGCGCAAGAGCTCGGGTGTTCGCCGGAGAATATAGGACTTTTCGAACATCGTTGCAGGGCTCGTGGGAGCTCATGCGGGTTCCGGGAGGACAGGCTCGGTCGCGCCGGTCCGAGCCTGGGGGAAACGGACTCAGGTCGAGTCCGCGGCGCGTTGAACCAGGAGCCGGTAGTCCTCGGGTGTATCGACCTCGAACGGAGGCGGATGATCGATCGGAGCTGGAACGATCCACTCGACATGGTGCGCCAAGACCGGACCCGCACCGCGATCGCCGGACTCCTGCTGGATGACCTCCCAAGTGGGAGGATGTACCGCCAAACTGGGTAAGCCCCGACTGCGGCGCGCGCAAGGAAGACTTCGAGATGGTGGAGA
>JAHEKL010000309.1 GCA_024638345.1 Gammaproteobacteria bacterium
GGGCCGGACGTTGGGGACGGCCTCGTCGAAGGAGTCGGGCAGAGGCACCCCTTCCTTCAGGATCATCAGATCGGAGACCGACACGAGTCCGGGCACGAGGGGCTCCTGAATGATCCCCTGACGCGCCCGCCAGGCCCGCCGCTCCGGAAGATCGACGACTTCGAGACTGCTCACGTACTTACCCGGCCGCGCTTCGATGGTGAAGACGCCCTCGGGCTCACGGCCGAGAACGTTCACAAAAGGTCCGCCCTCGACGGGAATCAGGAAGAGCGCGGCATGCGGGGGCTCTTCAGGTAGATCGCCCCCGCCCCATACCGGCTCGGCGGCCCCGCCCAGAGCAAGCGTCGGCCGGTACGCGCCCACCACCAGCATCGACTCGTCACGCCGGAACCGCCCGACCTGCGTCTCCAGACCCCGGACCTCCGGGGCGTAGAGAGGTGCGTGCCACGTCCGCGCTTCCCTCGGCGCCGTGATCCAGCTCTCGGGCGGGATCTCCGCTGGCGACTCCATGAACTCGTGCGGGAAGATGTAGCCGCGGCTCTTCGGGTGGTGGTGGCCGATCATGACTCGGCTGTCCTGCATACCGGAGTCGAAACGCCCGCGGGGACTCCGACCACCCAGGGCGCCCGGCATCCGGGTGGGATCGTGGCGGCGACTGTACCCGATGTTCATCCCGTAGCGGACGAGCGTCTCCTCCAGATCTTCGTCCCACTCGGTACCGGGTCGGTTCACGCGCTCCGACGCGAGCACCTTCTGGCCCATGGGCTCGGCAGCCTCACGGAAGTTCCGCGCGACGACCCAGCGGGACAGATGGTCGGTGAAGCGGTCGTTGCCTTCGAAGAGGAAGAGAGGGTCCGAGAGCCTCCAGAATCGTTCCCACTCCAGCTCCCGCTCCCCGTCGGACAGCCGGTCGAACTCCTCGGCCTCGTCAGGAGGCAGGATGTAGCGCAAACTCGTCCAATCCGTCCAGACATCGTCGGGCATGGCGTCGAGGGCGTTTCGGAAGGCTCCCTCCGCCTCCACGTACTCGGTGCGCTTGTGGAGCGCGTACCCCATGAGGGCGTGGCACCACCAGACCTGCTCGATACCGCACTCGTAGGCGACACGCTCGGCCTCGCCCATGTTGTCGTTTTCCACCAGGTAGTGGACGAGCATCCCCAAGATCCAACGGTCCTGCACCACCTCGTACGCGTCGAAGAGCTCCCGAATGAGCTGTTCGCGAGCCTGTTTGACCTCGCGGAGCTCGCCGGGAAAGTCATCCTCGCCCTCACCGCCGAACCAGATGCAGATCCGCCCGATCTGTTCATCGCACGACGCCTGGGGCCGCTCGCCGCGCGCCAACGGCGTGCGGCTTTCGCGAAACGCCTCGAACTCCACCTGGAGTTCTTTGATGTCCTGAAGCGCTTCGGCCCCGTCCTGGCCGACCACGACGCCGGGTGTGAAGGCGAGGCCGGCCAGCGGTGTGAGGGCCAGACCTGCCAGAAGCATCGATCGGCCGGCTCCACCGTGACAGCTTCGAGACGTCAGGCGGGTGCGGATGAAGTTGGGGAGAGGGCGCATGCGGTGCTCGACCGTGAGTTGGGTACCCACACTAAGACAGACTTCAGGGCGCCACGTTCCCCTCGAGCTCCGGGAGTCGAGACCTGGCGCCTCAGTCGCTGATGCTCCGCCCCGCCCGCTGGAGGGCAAGCTCCAGCAGATCCCGGTGATAGGTCCTGAAGTTCTGCCGGGTCAGAGGCACATACACATCAGGCTCTACCGGATTGCCCTCCAGGATCTCGCCATTGGGCCGGATGGTGTGCCCCACGTTCCACATGAAGAGCGCCAGGGGCCGTTCGCTGCCCGGCAGTGTGATCACCTCTTCGGCCTCCCACGTGTTGCTGTAGCCGCCGGCGGGCATACCGACCACCGGCGCCAATCCGTTGTCCGAGAACATGGAGACGAACTGGTCGAGGTGGGAACCGCCGTGGGGACCGGCGATGATGGCGATGGGACCCGTGAAGTGCACTGGCGCAGGTTGAAGCACGCCGTCCGAGTCCTGCGGCAGGTGAGCCAGCTTGAAGGGTGTGTCCGGCGTGTACTCGTCACCCCGCTCGATGGCGGCCCGCGCATTGGTGCGGGCCCACTCGTGCAGCCAGCTTCGGCTCTCGTCGAGCCCGAAGATGTCCGGCGCATCGGCGATATCCGGCTCGTCGGCCCACTCCTCGATCATCTCGACGGCGGCATCGCTGATGCGGATGTTTCCGAAGGTCGTTCGGAACGGTTCGGAGACGAGCCGCTGAATGGCGTACGCCCCGCGAGAGCCACCGCTGCTCCACGTGACGTCGATGACGAGGGTGTGATCGAGGATATCTTCGGTCTCGGCGTACTCCATGAGATCGACGACATCCTGAATGAGCTCGTACTCGAAGTCGAGCCATCGGAGGATGACGATAGGCCGACCATCGTCCGGCCGTAGAACGTGGAAGTTCAGGCGCTCCATGACCGTCGAAAAACCGGGGTAGAGCTCGCCTTCTCCGGCGACGATCTCGACCCGGTCGGCCGGCAGGTACGGAAGTCTCACGGCGTAGCGTATCCCGTCCCCGCGCTCCAACTCGAGCTCCAGGGAGTCACGGTAAAGCCATGGTGGTACGTCCAGCGCTCGCTCGGGCAGCCTCAGGCCCAGATGCCAGAGGAGGCCGTGGACCGAAGAGTGACGGGTCCACGCTGTGAAGGTCTCCACGTATTCGGGAATGGTCATCCCGTTTACTGCGACGATCCGATCTCCGATACGGACGGACCCGCCCGCTACCGCGTTCGCGTGCGCCGGATCCACGCCCCAGACGAAGAACCCCGGAGCGTCCAGCTCCGAGAAGTCGGTGCGTACCTCGATGGGCGCCCGGGCTGCCGACCGGTGCGGAACTCGGAGCCCCTCCGGAACCGGCTCCACCGACAGGTGACGGTCCCGGCGCGCGTTGCTGAGCTTCACCAGCGCGTAGAAGAGCTCTTCCTCGGTTCGCGCCTCCACGACTTCGTGACGAACCGCCTCCATCTCCTCCAGGGGATCATAACCCAGGGCCTCCTCCTTTGGCGGAGACCATGCTTCTCGCTCCCGGGAC
>JAHEKL010000310.1 GCA_024638345.1 Gammaproteobacteria bacterium
GCAGCAGGTGTTGCCGCGCCCCACCATCCTGGCGCGCTCGATCCTGGCGCGCGTCATCGCCGACATGCTGGGCGTCCCCGCCGTCATCGAGGACGAGGGAGTCGGAGGCAGTTCCAGATGCCGATAGTTGCGCCGAGCCCCATCCCAGCTGGAGTCGTCGCATCGAAAGCTCCAGTCGGTCGAGGTCGGGACCGTCTTCTCCCAACGGAATCGCCGCGAAGCCCGCAGCAGAGCCTGCGATCGGCGCGGCCCTGACCTGTCCCCAAAGAGTATCCAGCGCCAGGTCGATTTCCGCGAGGGAAGGCACCGCGCGCCCGCGGGTCCGGCCCACGAACGACAGGTGACCGTGCCAAGCGCTCGTGTCCGGCAACATCTCCCGCGATTCGAGATCTTCGGCAGCGAATCCGACATCCCAAACGAGCTCCGGGGACCAAGCGACGAGTCCATCCGCCCTGAAAGTCCCTTCCAGCGCATCCACGACCAGCTCATCTATGGCAAATTCCTCCTGCGTGCCCCTTCCTCGAAGTCCGATTTCGGCAGGCGGAAGATTTCCGCTGGCAACCCTTGCGCTGGCTCTGGCCTGGAAGTCCGAGAGCAGCCCCTGAAACCGGGCATCGCCCGACTCACTGACGACCTGGGGGTCGCCCTGCAGTGGCCAACGGAACTCGGACCACGCAAAGGTGAGGTCCGCTTCGGGGCCGTCTTCGGACAGAAGAACCGAGCCCTGAGATTCGAGCCGTGTACGACCGACTCCGACGGAAGCCTGCTCCAAGAGGATCGTTTCCCCTTTCCTCAGGAGCGCTGCGTCGATCGAGGCAGGACCCGTCGTGGGCGTTTCGATCCGGGCCGACACTATGGCTCGAAGCGAATCGATGGCGCCGCTCAGGAGAACGGCTCCATTCAAGCTCCCCGGGGGAGCGTCCGGTCGCAAGGCGGTAAATTCTGTTTCCGCCACGGTGACTTCCCCGTCGACGAATAGGCGTCCCATCGGATCTCCGATCGTGACCGAGAGCCCCGCATCGAGGGGCTGGCTCAACCCGGCGTCCACGGAGATCGCGTCCAGATCACCCGAGGCGGTCAGGCCTCCGTCAATCGGCCCGAGCTGAGGATGGAGGAGCTCCCAGGTCGCCCGGACGCTGAAGGGATAGCTCGCCCGCGGCTGAACCCGGCCTGCGAGCTCGACATCGACGTCCGGCCCCATCACGACGAGTGATCCCAAGCTCAGGTCGTCAGCGAACGAGAGGTCGGCGATCGAGATGCTGTCCACTCGGATCGGGCCGGCATCGGACTCGGCGGAGGCGACCTCCACCTCGCGAACGATCAACCGCCCGAGATCCACGACAATGGGAAGCTCGACATCAGGAAGTGGCTCTTGGGCCGCGGGCTTCTCCTCATCGACTGGCGCGGAAAGCCCGACTCGGACTCCGTCGACCGCGATTTCGCTGATCTCGAGCTCTCGGCGGCGCAGCGATGCCAGACTCCAGTTCACCAGGACCCTCGAGACTGTGACATCCATCTGCTCGTTGGACAGCCTGAGGCCGCGAAGCTCCAGCGGACCACGAAGCCTCCCACCGACTCCCTCGACTGTGAAGGTGCTCGGAAGCCTGGGCTCCGCGAAGCCCCAGACGAGGGCCGTGCCTCGTTCGGTCGAGAGAAGGGCCCATGCGAATGCGAAGAGCCCGAGGATCAGCAGGGCGCTCGTGGCAGCAAAGCCCACTACAATGCGCTGAACGCGACGCTTCAAAGCTCGGGCCCGAGGTTGACGTGAACGCGGAAGGGCGAGCCGTCTCGACTGACGGCGAACGCGCCGTCAAGGCGGACCATTCCGATGGGAGATCTCCACCGGATCCCCGCCCCTGTTCCGGCTTCCAGGGAGTCCGAGAACGCCGACAAAGCGTTGCCGGCATCGACGAACCCTGCCAGACCCCACCTGTCGAAGACCCGAAGCTCGATCTCGAGAGAGCCGACGAGAAGCCTGGTTCCACCGATGACGCTACCGTTCGCGTCCCGCGGACCGAGGGCCTGATACCCGAACCCTCGCACGCTACGGTCCCCTCCGGCGAAGTATCGCATCGAGCCGGGAAGGGCCTCGAAAGTCGGGGTGAAGAGCGCGCCGATCTCACCTCGCGCCAGGAAGCGGATGCGGGGTGTCGGGCTCCGAACGAGACGACCCTCTGCGCTCATGTCGAATAGTCGCGCGTCCCCCAGAATCTCGTCGTGGCTGCCTCGCACTTGAAACCGTACGAGGCTCCCGCGGGTTGGATCGATTCGATCATCCGCCCGCACGCGGGAGAGGCCGGTGCCGAAGAGAAGGAGCGTCGAGATGCCACCCTGTGATCCGACTTCGAAGCGGGCACGCTGAAGTGTGAGGCCGACCTCGTGCCTCCATCCGCCCCACAGTCGGGCCAGACCGCTTCCCACGAGCCAGGTCTTGGTGCTGCTCGTAGTCGGCCTGGAGTCCACGTAGCCGGCGGAGAATGTGAGTAGCGCCGCGCCCCTCCTCCGAAGAGGTAGGAAGTACCGAGCCGCAGCCCGCCGCTCGATGGGAGCGATCCAGGAAGTCAGCTCGGCTCGGTGTCCGCTTCGGTTCAGCCTTCGCAGCTCTACGTCGAACGTCACGCGAGGGCCCGTGTCCGTTCCATATCCGCCCCCGGCCGAGTATCGCTGCGGTCGTCGGGGGATGAGTGTGACCTCGATGGGGACCAAGAGGTCCTCGGCCAGATCCGGGCGAGGCACGATCTCGACCCCGGAGTAGTAGGGACCCTGCGTCAGGGCCGCCTGGAGGGAGAGGAGCATCGATCCGTCGTAGGGAGCACCCGACTCCCAAGGCACCAATTCCTGAAGGAGGGAATTATCGAGCACATCCTGTTGGAACGTGACCGGGCCCAGGAGATAGCGTGGACCCGTTTGGAAGTGCAGAACGAGTGCCGCGGTCCTCTCTTCTCGGTCGACTCGGATCATCGCTGAGTCGAAGTCGGCGTCGAGGTAACCCCTCTCGACGGCCGTGCTCATGAGCGCGGCCTTCAGTCCCTCATAATCGGAGTGCGACAGCGGCTCTCCCACGAGCACGAGTGACTGGCTCGG